>JAKFFK010000098.1:0-7432 GCA_036675285.1 Paucimonas sp.
TGGTCGAGCCGGCTGTGGCCGACGCCATCACCGGTGAAAAGTGGAACAAGTACATCTTCCGTACCGGCCGCAACTCTTCCCAGGATGCCATTTCCAACGCTGTTGCGCTGGACAAGGAAGGCGTGACCATCGCCACGCTGGCGCAGGATACCGCGTTCGGCCGTGACGGCGTTAAGGCGTTTAAGGGTGCATTGAAGAAAGCCAAGCTGGGCCATGAAGAATACCTGCCAGCGTCGACCACCGACTTCACCGCCGGTGCGCAACGTATCTTCGATGCATTGAAGGACAAACCAGGTCGCAAGATCATCTGGATCGTCTGGGCCGGCGCTGGTAACCCGTTCAAGATTGCCGACATGAACCCAGGCCGTTATGGCATTGAAATTGCAACAGGCGGCAACATTCTGCCAGCCATGGCTGCCTACAAGGCATTCCCAGGCATGGAAGGCGCGCTGTATTACTACTACGGCATTCCAAAGAACCCGGTCAACAACTGGTTGAATACCGAGCACTACAAGCGTTTCAAGTCGCCACCTGACTTCTTTACCGCCGGTGGCATGGCAGCGGGTATCGCCGTGGTCGAAGCATTGAAGAAAACTGGCGGCGACACCAACACCGACAAGCTGATTGCCGCGATGGAAGGCATGAGTTTCGAGACGCCAAAGGGCAAGATGACGTTCCGCAAGGAAGATCATCAGGCAATGCAATCGATGTACCACTTCAAGATCAAGAACGATCCGGCATTTGCCTGGGCCGTGCCTGAGCTGGTACGCGAAATCAAGCCGGAAGAAATGGATATCCCTATCCGCAACAAGCGTTAATCACGCACCCAGGGCGAGCCGCTAGCTGCGGCCCGCTCTCTGCCGACAAGTGTCAAACTTGACGAGCAGCACCAGCCTCCCTATATGGGAGGCTTTTTTGCTTCAGGCTGGGGACTAACGGGAAATGGCAGCAGGCGCCAATAGCGCCGTGCGCTTTTGAATGACAGGCTTGAACTCGGTTACGCAGTTACATTGACGCGGGTGCCAATGGTCTGGCCATTGGTATTGACAACCGGTTTGGGTGGTGGGGGCGGCGTGATGTTGCCGACTGGTCCCTTGTTGCTGCTTTGTTGTTCGGTGATGCGCTGCGCCTCGTTCGCATTTTGTTGCGGACGCGGTGCCTGCGTGGCAGGAATGGCCGGACTGCTGACTGGAACTGAAGTGATCGCCATGACACTTCTCCGATGCTTAAAGGTTGGAAGGCGCATTGTGCGCACGGTACGCAAGTATGCGTATCTAGATTAACGGCAGCGAATTGACGTTCTTTAGGGCAGGGCATGCGGTTTTTGATAAAAAGCGCATTTTATGGATGAATTAACAACACAATCAGGGGGCTTGTCGATTGCCTTGGCGGCGCAGATGGATAGCTCAACATGGCTGCGCAGCGCACCTGCGTCATACCCGCCCCCATATCAAACCAGCTTGTCAGGAAACTTGAACTGTCGGCATCAGTCGATCGTTGCAATCACCGGCGTATGGTCGGATGGTTGTTCCCATTTGCGCGGCAGCTTGTCAATCACGCAGGCACTGCAGCGTTTCGCCAGCGGCGCAGACAGCAGGATATGATCGATCCGCAAGCCCATGTTGCGGCGAAACGCCATTTGCCGGTAATCCCACCAGCTGAACAGTTTTTCAGGCTGTTCGAACAGGCGAAATGCATCCTGGAGATTCATTTCCAGCAGGCGCTGGAATGCTGCCCGCTCCGGTGCAGACACTAGCACATTGCCCTGCCAGGCAACCGGGTCATGAACATCCCGGTCATCCGGCGCGATATTGTAGTCGCCGAGAATCGCCAGATTGTCATGGGCTGCCAATTCTTCGGCCAGCCAGCGCTGCAGCGCTTCCAGCCAGCGCAGCTTGTAAGCGTACTTATCCGAATCGACGCTCTGACCATTCGGTACATAGGCGCAAATCACGCGTATGCCATTGATGGTGGCGGCGATCAGGCGTTGTTGCTCGTCCTCGAAATACGGGTTGCCCTTGACTACATCCGTCATCACATGCCGCGAAAGGATCGCCACGCCGTTATACGTCTTTTGCCCGGTGAAGGCGACGTGGTATCCGGCGGCTTCCAGATCGGCGACGGGAAATTTGTCGTCGATCGTTTTGGTCTCTTGCAGGCACAGCGCATCCACCGGATTTTCAGCCAGCCACTGCAGGACTTGCGGCAGCCGGACCTTCAGCGAATTCACATTCCAGGTCGCGAGCTTCATGCCTTTTTCTTGCCTTTGCCTACAGATGTTGATGCTGCAGCCGGCGCTTGTGAGCGGTTGATCAGGAAAGTCGTCAACAACGGTACCGGGCGTCCGGTGGCGCCTTTGGCGGCGCCGCTCTTCCAGGCAGTGCCGGCAATATCGAGATGCGCCCAGGTATATTTTTTCGTATAACGCTCTAGGAAGCAGGCGGCCGTGATGCTGCCGGCCGGCGGTCCGCCGATATTGGCCATGTCGGCAAAATTTGACTTGAGCTGTTCTTGATAGCTGTCTTCAATCGGCATGCGCCAGGCAGTGTCGCCAGTGGCTTTGCCGGCGGCCAGCAATTCATTCGCCAGTGCGTCATGCGCGTCGTCATGGCGCGAGAACAAGCCGGAGTTATGGTGCCCGAGCGCAGTGATGCAGGCGCCGGTGAGCGTGGCGATATCGACCACTGCGGCCGGCTTGAAGCGTTCGACATAGGTCAGCGCGTCGCACAGGATCAGGCGGCCTTCGGCATCGGTATTCAACACTTCGATGGTCTGGCCCGACATCGAGGTGACGATGTCGCCCGGCTTGGTAGCGCTACCGGAAGGCATGTTTTCACAGGAGGGGATCACGCCGATCACATTCAGTTTCAACTTCATTTCGCCAAGCGCGCGGAACGTGCCCAGTACCGATGCGGCACCGCACATGTCGTATTTCATTTCATCCATGCTGCCGCCCGGTTTGATCGAGATGCCGCCGGAGTCGAAGGTAATGCCCTTGCCGACCAGGACGGTCGGCGCATCCTTGGGCTTGCCGCCCTGATATTTGAGCACGATGAATTTGGGCGGCTCGACCGTGCCATTGGTAACAGAAAGAAAGCTGCCCATCTTCAGGGCTTGCATCTGCTTGCGGTCAAGGATTTCGACCTCCAGCTTGAAATCCCGCGCCAGTTTTTGGGCCGTATTGGCCAGATAAGTTGGCGTACAGATATTGCCCGGCAGGTTACCCAGATCCTTGGTCAAATCCATGCCATTTGCCACGGCAACAGCCTGCTGCAATGTGGTTTTTGCCGAGTCAGCCATGTTGGCAGGAACCGCCAGGGCGATTTTTTTGACTCCTTGCGTCACCGGCTCTTTCTTGCTTTTCATGCTATCGAAGCGGTAGGCTTGTTCGCGCAACGCCAGTACGCTGGCACGGATGGCCCAGGGAAGATCGCGATCCTTAACTTGATCGAGTGGTAAGGCAATCAGCGCATCGGGACTGCCGAGTGCAGCAAGGGCACGGGCAACGGCTTGCATTGCCGTGGAAAAACTTTTGTCGGCAATGACGTCTTCCTTGCCCAAACCCACCAACAGCACGCGCTCGGCGGCTGCGCCGCCCGGATTGCGGATCAGGAGCGTTGAACCCGGTTTGCCGGAAATATCGCCGGACTGGACGGCCGCAGTCAGTTCCCCCTTGCGATCCAGTGCCTGGGCTGCCGGAGATAATTTCTTATCCTCGAAAACGCCAACGACCATGCAGCCGGTTTTCATGGCAGTCACCGGGGTGCTTGCGTCGAATGATTTTATGCTAAAGTCCATGCAATCCTCCGTTATCGATGCGTAATTATAGAGCTTATTCCCCAATGATTTTTCAGCGCGCTCTTCGACGCGAATTGATCAGTACCGCAGGCGCAGTCTTTACGACGCTTTTCACGATTACCATCACTGTGATGTTGATCAAGATCCTCGGCCAGGCGGCCGGCGGTCGAGTCGCTTCGCAGGATGTGATCGCCTTGCTGGGTTTCGCCGCCCTGACTTATTCGCCCATTATTTTAATTCTGACCGGTTTCATTTCGGTTTTGCTGGTGATCACCCGCAGTTATCAAGACTCGGAAATGGTGGTCTGGTTTGCCGCCGGCCTGAGCCTGTCGCGCTGGATCAAGCCGGTCTTGTCGTTCGGCCTGCCGATCGTGGTCTTGACTGGGCTTCTGAGTTTTATCGTCACGCCTTGGGCCAACCAGCAGAGTGCGGAATTCCGCGAGCGCTTTGCCAAGCGTGAAGACATCGCCAAGGTTTCACCGGGAAAATTCCAGGAGTCGTCATCGGCAGACCGGGTTTTTTTCGTCGAGGCTGTCGCCGGCGATGCGGCAAAAGTCATGAATATCTTTGTCAATACCCAGAAGGAAGGTCGCACCAGCGTGGTGGTGGCGAAGGAAGGCATGATCGAATTGGACAAGCATGGCGACAAGTTCCTGGTCATGCACAAGGGGCGCCGCTACGATGGCGTGCCGAGCCAACCGGATTTCCAGATGATGGAATTTGAACGCTACGGCATCCTGGTGTCGCGCCAGTCGCAGGTGCTGATGGGCGACCTGTCGGCGCGTTCCCTGTCGACACCGGCGCTGTTGATGGATACCAATCACTTCAATCTGGGTGAATTGTTATGGCGCATGGCCTTGCCGATGATGGCGCTATTGCTGATGCTGCTGGCGATTCCGCTAGGCTTTGTGAACCCGCGTGGCGGGCGCTCGGCCAATTTGCTGATCGCCTTGCTGCTTGCCGTCATGTACAGCAACATGGTCAGCGTGATGCGGGCATCCGTGGTGCAGGAGCGCCTGTCGTTTCTTGCTGCGTGGTGGCCGGTCCACCTGATCGCTGCGCTGGCGGTCACCGCATTGTTTTTCTGGCGTATAAAAATGAATAGCCGTTATCACCCGCTGTTGCTGTGGTCTTCACTCAAGCGCGCATTGGTTCACAGGCAGGTGCCGGCATGAAGACCTTGCAGCGGTATGTCTTGTCGGAAGTGTTCAAGGCAGTGGTGTTCGTGCTGATCGCATTTCTGGCTCTGTTCGCCTTTTTTGACTTGATGGGGGAGTTGTCGGCGGTGGGGCGTGGCGGCTACACGCTTCAGCATGCTTTTGTGTATGTGCTGATGGGTTTGCCGGGTTATACCTATGAGCTGATGCCGATTGCCGTATTGATTGGAACAATTTATACGCTGGCGCAGTTTGCTTCGCGTTCCGAATTCACCATCATGCGTGTCTCGAGCATGTCGACCTGGATGGCCGGCATGATGCTGGCCAAAATCGGCCTGGTGTTTGCGCTGATTACCCTGGTTTTCGGCGAATACGTGGCTCCGAAAGCGAGCGAACTCGGTGAAAAATGGAAACTGCGCGCACAAGGCTCCACCATTTCGCAGGAATTCCGGTCTGGCTTATGGGCCAAGGATGTGATCAAGGCCAATGGCACCAGCGGCGAGGTGGTTGGCTCTCGCTTCGTCAACGTCCGGGCAGTGCGTCCGGATGGCCTGTTGCAGGATGTCAGGATCTACGAATTCAACCGGGACTTGCACCTGAACGCGCTGTTGACTGCCGCAAGCGCCGCCTATCTAGGCAATTCTTCCTGGCAATTGCGCGATGTGGTCCAGACGCAGTTTTCCAGTGCTGCATTCTCCCCGCCCGCATCTTCCGCCGAAAAAACCCCGGGCATCTCTACCCGCAAGCTGGAAGATTACCGGATGGTGTCTGAAATTACGCCGGATATCCTGGCGGTGCTGTTTGCCGATCCTGACCGGATGTCAGCCCAGGATTTGCGGGCATACACCCGGCATCTGGAGGAAAATCGCCAGACCACCGGGCGCTATGAAATCGCTTTCTGGAAAAAAATCATTTATCCGTTTGCGGTATTCGTGATGCTGGCGCTGGCGCTGCCATTCGCTTACCTGCATTTCCGCTCCGGCGGCGTCAGCCTGAAGATTTTCATCGGCATCATGATCGGTGTCAGTTTCCAGTTGTTGAATAACCTGTTTTCCCATATCGGTTTGCTCAATACCTGGCCGCCGCTGGCGACTGCCATCTTGCCGAGCAGCCTGTTCCTGGTGATGGCGATAGGCGCACTTTGGTGGGTGGAACGGCATTAGGAAGGCGAATCGATGATCACACGCGCACTCATTTTGTTTGCCCACGGCGCCCGCGACCCGCGCTGGGCGGCGCCTTTCGAACGGCTGCAGCAACTGCTGCAGTCGCGCTTGCCGGATGTGTCGGTGACGCTGGCTTTTCTGGAATTGATGTCACCACGCTTGCCGGAGGTGGCGCAGGACCTGGAAGACAAGGGCTACACGGAACTCACGGTGGTGCCGGTGTTTTTCGGGCAGGGCGGGCACGTGCTGCGCGACTTGCCTGTCCTGGTGGACGATCTCAGGCAACGGCATTCAGGCATGACCATCAAGATCGCGAGTGCTGTCGGCGAAGACGAGAATGTGCTGAATGCGATCGCGGCGTACTGCATTACAGCTTTGGCTCGGCAATAAATCGGTCAGGACGCAGTTTTATCGGCGCGGCGCCAGGGCAGCCCCGATCATCACCAGTACCGGCCCATGGCAATCCGCCAGGCCGTGTTCAAGTTCGCTTAGCTGCAGCCGAACTACACGCTCATTGGCACGACTGCAGTTTTCCACCACTACAACCGGCAGTTCCGGCGACTCGCCCCGGCTCAGCAAATTGCGGGCGGTGACAATCGCTTCCTTGCCGCCCATGTATTGCACCAGAGTGTCGCAGTCGGGCAGGGTAGTCTGTTCCGGATGGCTGGGCGCAGTGCTGGACGTAAAGAAGGCGACGCTTCGGGCGACGCCGCGCTTGGTCAGCGGTTGCTGGGTGGAGGCAGCCGCCGCCAGTGCAGCGGTGATGCCAGGCACAATCTCGACATCGATGCCGGCCTCTTCCAGTGCACGGAGCTCTTCGTCGGCGCGTCCGAACAGCATCGGGTCGCCGCCTTTCAGCCGCACTACCAGACGGTATTTTTCAGCGCACTCGATCATTTTCTGGTTGATCAGCGTTTGCGCAGTCGAACGTTGGCCGGAGCGCTTGCCAACCGATATCTTGACCGCCTGCGGGCACAATTGCAGCATCTCGTCAGTGACCAGCGCATCATGGAGCACGACGTCGGCTTGCGCAAGGATACGTGCGCCGCGAACCGTAATCAGGTCGGCGGCGCCAGGGCCGGCACCCAGCAGACAGACCTTGCCATAGCTGGCCGGCGGCTTGTCGGCTGGGGTTGTTGCCATTGCTTGCCGTATCAGGCGATCCGGATCATGCCGGCTGCCACGGTCTGGTGCGTGATTTCATCGATCAGGATGAAGGCGCCGGTCGAACGGATCGCATCATAGGCGTCAGCTGCCAATGGCTGCTGCACATTGATCGAGACGATGGCAATATCGTTGAGCTTCAGCGATTCG
>JAKFFK010000104.1:0-7377 GCA_036675285.1 Paucimonas sp.
CAGCATGAAATGCTGGTCATGCACCTGCGGCGCGATCTCGGCCAGGTGAAACAGCAAGGGACTGGAAATATTGTAGGGCAGGTTGCCGACCACGCGCAGCTTTTGCGCCGGCGTTACCGGAATGCTGCCGAAATCAAATTGCAGCGCATCGGCCGAATGGATGATCAGGCGCGCCGGGTCAAAGGTTTTTTGCAGGCGCGCCACCAGGTCGCGATCCAGCTCCACCACATGCAATTGCCTGAGCGACGCCAGCAACAACTTCGTCATGGCGGCCAGACCTGGGCCGATTTCCACCATCACATCGTCCGGCTGCGGATCGATGGCGCGGATGATGTCATGCAATACGCCCTGATCAGTCAGGAAATTCTGGCCAAAACGCTTGCGCGGGATATGTTTCATGATCCTGCCTGGCGCGCGGCGGCAGCCATTTGCGCCGCCATCCTGATGGCTTCGATCATGCTGCCGCAATCGGCGTGGCCGACGCCCTGAGCCGCCAGATCAAGCGCAGTGCCATGGTCGACCGAGGTGCGGATGATCGGCAAACCAAGCGTGATGTTGATGCCGCGCCCGAAGCTCGCATGCTTTAATACCGGCAAGCCCTGGTCGTGGTACATGGCCAGCACGCAATCGGCACGCTCCAGGTACTTGGGCTGGAACAGGGTATCGGCCGGATACGGGCCGGTCGCATCGATGCCGCTGGCTTGCGCGGCTTGCAGCACCGGCATGATCACGTCGATTTCCTCGCGTCCCAGATAGCCGCCCTCGCCGGCATGCGGATTCAGGCCGGTCACCAGAATGCGCGGCGCAGCAATGCCGAATTTTTTCTGCAAATCGTGCGCAATGATTTTGATGGTGCGCAGCAAATCATCGAAGCGGATTGCCGCCGGCACTTCCTTCAGCGGCAGATGGGTGGTGGCCAGCGCCACCCGCAGCGGCTGCGGCGCATCGCCGCCGGCCGCCAGCAACATCACGACTTGCGCAGTTGCGGTTTTTTGCGCCAGGTATTCGGTATGGCCGGTAAATGCCACGCCGGCGTCGTTGATCGTGCTTTTCTGCAGCGGCGCGGTGACGATCGCCGCGAACCAGTTTGCCTGCGCGCCTTCAATGGCGATATCCAGCGTTTGCAATACTGCCCGGCCATTGCGCGCATTGAGCCGGCCGGGCACCACCACTTCGGCCAGCGGGCAATCGATGACGGCTAGCCGATCCATCGGAAAATGCGGCAAGCCGTCATTGCGCACCGCTTGCAGCGACACGGCGGCAAGCCGGATCGCCGGATCGATGGCACTGGCAATCTGCGACAAGAAGGCGGCGTCGCCAATCAATACGCTATTGATGGCAGCTCGCAACTGCCATGCCGCCCGGATGGCAATTTCCGGGCCGATGCCGGCCGGCTCACCGCAAGTCACGGCAATCGTCGGCCGGGCCAATGCCTGTGCGCGTTCAGACATCAACGCTCATCGAGGCGGTATTCGACATAGGCGCGGTCACGCACCTGACGCAGCCACTCTTGCGTGGCTTCTTCCAGCTTGCGCTCGCGAATCACCTGGCGCGCTGCCAGGCGCTGGCGCTCTTTCGGCACATCTTCGGTCTTGCGCTCCAGTACCTGGATCAGGTGATAACCGAATGGCGATTCGATCGGGTCGCTGACCTGCCCAGGCTGCAAGGCATTCATCGCGCGCTCGAACTCGGGCACGGTGTCGCCCGGATAAATCCAACCCAGATCGCCGCCCTTGGAAGCAGTCAGATCGTTGGAGTGGGACTTGGCCAGTTCCTCGAAGGTGGCCGCTTTGTTGTCGAGGCGTTGCTTCAATTCCTGCAGCTTGCGCTGCGCATCCGCCGACGAAATGATCTGGTTGACCTTGATCAGGATGTGGCGCACCCGGGTTTGGGTAATCGTGGTCGGCGCCTGCCCGGCGGCACCGGTGCGCATGATGCTCGGGGTGCGCTTGCCGATCAGCTTCAGGATATGAAAGCCGTTCGGGCTTTTGACGATCGGCGAGACTTCACCCGGCTGCAGGCTTGCCACCGTTTCCAGGAACAGTTGCGGCAAGCGGTCCTGGTTGCGCCAGCCGAGTTCGCCGCCATTCAAGGCATCGCTGGCATCCGAAGAGGCGGTTGCCAGCTTGGCAAAGTCGGCGCCGGATTTCAATTGCTGCAGCAATTGTTCGGCACGCAGCCGGCGTTCATTGATTTGCTCGGGCGAGGCATTTTCAGGAATGCGCACCAGGATCTGCGCCAGGTTCAATTCCTGTTGCGCCTGCGCCGTTCCGGCATCGGCCGCCAGGAAATTATCGATTTCCGACTCGGAAATTTGGATCTTGTTATCCACTTCGCGCTCGCGCACGCGCTGCATCAGGATTTCGCGCCGGATCTCTTCCCGAAAACGCGCAAACGGCATGCCTTGTTTTTCCAATTCGTTCCGAAATTCCTGCAGCGATACGCGGTTTTGTTCTGCAATTCGCGCCACCGCCCGGTCCAGCATCGTGTCATCGACCTGGATATTCATTTCCTTTGCCAGTTGCAATTGCGCCGTTTCGACAATCATGCGTTCCAGCACTTGCCGTTGCAAGTCGGCGCGCGGCGGCACGGCGCCGCCATTCTGCCCCTGGGCCGCGATCCTGCGCTCAATCATGTCGGTGCGCACTTCCAGCTCCTGGCGGGTAATGACTTCTGTATTGACGACGGCGACGATTGAGTCGATCGGCCGCACCCGGCTCGCGGGGGCCGAGGGTGCCGCTGGTGCAGCGACCTCTGGTCTGGCGGAAGGGACCGCCCACTGCGACCATGCATTCGGTGCCGCTGCCAGCACCAGGCACGACAGGATGCCGGCAAGCGTAATACGTTGAATCGGGTGACGGGAATTTCGCATAGTGTGAACTGCATCCATGAGTAAAAATAGAATCTGAGCGACGAACGATGGTGGATTAATTAACCTTTTGGTAACCCGGGATACTGCTGCGCAAGGCTTCCAGCGGATTGGATCCCAAACGCGACAAACCATTCAATTCCAGTTGCAGGAAGAAGCCGGTGGTTGCCGTTTGGGTTGCGGTTGGTGTGCGCTGCGCGACCATCCGGAAGACCCAGCAATCGGCCTTGTATTCCAGACCCAGCAAGGCTTCGGCAGGCTTGCTGTCGCGGATCGAATAATTTACGCGGCCGACGCCATACCAGCGCCGCGCCAGCGGCCATTGCGCCGATACGTCGAGCTGTTCGAGCGGATCGAGCAGATTCGAGACATCGCGACGGTATTGCAGGTTCAACACCCGCAACGGCGCCGGTTGCCAGCGCACTCCATAGTTGGAGCGGATCATCGTCCGTACAGTCTGGCTGAACTGCATATTGATTTCCGCGCTCACTTCCTGCGAAATCCTGCCATTGGCGGCCAGCAGCAGATCCGACTTGCTCTGGCTGCTCAATATCCCGGGGAAAGTGACCCGCTGGTCGGCAAAATGATAGCGCTGACCGATCGCAAGGCGTGCCCGTTCGGCGCCGGAGGGTTCGATATACCGCGACACCAGCGCTGCCGTCAGTTGATTGGCGTCGCTGATGCGATCATGGCCAGTAAACCGGTTTTCACTGAACAGTTGCGAATAGTTGAAATCGGCCACGCCCGAATCAAAGATTGGAAATTGACTTTGATCCCGATACGGTGTGTACGCATAAAACAGGCGCGGCTCCAGGGTCTGGCTCATCGCCTTGCCAAAGAAAGTGGTGTCGCGCTCGAATACCAATCCGCTATCGACTGACACCGTCGGCAATACCCGCGACAGGCTCTGCGGTGAATTTGGCGCGAGATTGTCGAGCGAATACTGGGTCGCATGCAAGGCCAGCTTCGGCGTGACAAAATAGCCGGGGCGGATCACCGGATACGACAGTTTCGGATTGGCGACGATGCGGTTGCCCGTCCTTGGATAGAACACATTCGGCTGCGCATAGAGGGGATCGCCCAGCAGATTTTCCGGATGCGAAAAACGGGTCGCTTCCAGATCGGCAGACCAGTCAAAGCCATTGACGTCCTGTTTCGCCGCATGCAGAAAAAGTTGCGGCAAGCGGTCATACGGGCGCGCAATCGGTGCGGCCGGATCCTGCAGCACCTGGTAATTCGATGCGCGCAGGCTGGCATACCAGAATGATTGCGCATAAGTCAAACTCAGGTCGCGCGTCATCAAGCGCTGAGCGCTGGCGGTGATCGTGCGCGCGAAATCACTCGGATAGTTGTCGTCGGACGCCGTATTCAAATTCCAGTTGAACGACCAGCGCGGCCCGAACGTCTGGGCGTGGGTCGATGACACCGCATAGCGGTTGGTTTTGGTTTCCTGGTCATTGGGCAATACCTCGACCCGGGTTTCGCCGGCGTAGGTCTGTCCCAGATAACGGCCTTCGGCGCCCAGTTGCAAGCCGCGCCGGGATATGATTTTCGGGTACAGCGTCAGGTCGCGGTTCGGGGCAATATTAAAATAATACGGCACCGTGATTTCCAGGCCGCCCTTGTTGGTGGTGCCGATCGTTGGCGGCAGCACGCCCGACTTGCGCGCGTCAGACAATGGAAACGACATTGCCGGCGTGCCCAGGATTGGTATGCCCTTGAAATACACCACAGTATTGGTGGCGTGGCCGATATCACGTTCCTTGTCGAGCCGCAGCTTTGACGATTTCAGGTACCAGTCCGGATCAGGCGCCTCGCAGGTACTGTACGTCCCCTGTGTCACCACCGCTTCGTCTTGCGATGCGAAATCGATCCGTTCCGCCGTGCCTTGCGCATTATTGCGCTGCAGATGATAGGTCGGCTGAGTGACAAATCCGGCACCGGAGCCACCCTGCATTTGCAATGCATCGCCGGTGTAGCGGTCGCCAAGACGATCCATCCTGATGTTGCCGCTGGCACTGACTTCATCCTCGACCACGCGATAAGTCGCCTGGTCGGCATCAATCCTGGTGGTGCCCTGCGTGATTTCGACATTGTTTTCGAAATGCAACTCGCGGTCGGGACGCCCCGTCATGCGCTCGGCGCTGATGGTAACCGGCGCATCCTTGTCATCCGCGGCCACCGGCACGGCGGGCGTCTGCGCCGCCGCCAGCGATGGCACGGTCGCTGCCATCACGGTTGTTGTTACCATGCAAAGCAAAAGCGGGGAATCAGCAATCTGTCGAAACCGGATCATGAAAAAAACACGTACATGCTTAGGCCCTGTTGACCATTATTAAGATTATGAGCATCCGGTACCTTCCCGATATGGCGGGAGCCGACACACAAACACGCCATTCCCTGTTCGCCACGGCAAAAGCAGGCGATTTTTTGAATCGAATCCCTTATTATATGGGAACTGGAACCCATTTCATAAATACCAGCTTGTATTGGATGAAATGGGTTTGCACCCTCAACCGCGTTCCCGGATGTTCAATGCCGTTATCAAATTCCTCTGACTTGCGTTTCACACAACTAAAATCCTGGCTGACGACGGTGCACAGCCCGGCCGTACTGCCGGAATCACTGCGCGCCGCTTCGGCTGACGCCAGTTTTCGCCGTTATTTCCGGGTCGACGGCCATGATCAGGCGACCTATATTGTGATGGATGCGCCGCCGCCGCAGGAAGATGTGCGCCCCTTTATCCATGTGGCCGAATTATTCGGCCAAAGCGGCGTATCAGTGCCGCACGTCTTGGCCCAGGATGCCGACAATGGCTTTTTACTGCTGTCGGATCTGGGATCGACTACTTACCTGCAACAATTAAGCGACGATAGTGCGCCCCGGCTGTATCTGGATGCCATCGATGCGCTGGTGCAAATCCAGATGCAAAGCCGGCCCGACATATTGCCGGATTATGACCGTGCGATGTTGATGCGCGAGCTGCAACTGTTTCCCGAATGGTATGTCGGCAAGCATCTGGCCGCAACCCTGACCGATGCCCAGCAAGCGGATCTGGCCAAGGTATTCGATGCGCTGCTGGCCAACAACCTGTCCCAGCCGCAAGTCTTTGTGCACCGCGACTATCATTCGCGCAACCTGATGATCCTGCCCGAAGCCAATCCCGGCATCCTGGATTTCCAGGATGCGGTGTATGGCCCGATCACCTACGACCTGGTGTCGCTGCTGCGCGATGCATATATCCAGTGGGATGAAGAACTGGTGCTGGACTGGGTCATCCGTTACTGGCAACGCGCCAAGCGCGCTGGTTTGCCGGTCAATCCGGATATCGATGTGTTTTACCGGGATTTCGAATTCATGGGCGTGCAGCGCCACTTGAAAGTCTTGGGTATTTTTGCGCGCCTGTACCACCGCGACGGCAAGGATGGTTACCTGAAAGACTTGCCGCTGGTGATGGATTACACGCGCAAGGCTGCTGCCCGCTACAGGGAACTGATCCCGCTGATCCGCTTGCTGGATGTGCTGGAAGAACGTGGCGCGCGCGTCGGCTACACTTTTTAAAGCTGCCTTTTTCACCACGGCGCAACATTTTTGGATAGATCAACATGAAAGCCATGATTTTCGCCGCCGGGCGCGGCGAACGGATGCGTCCGCTGACCGATACCTGCCCCAAGCCGCTGCTGAAAGTGCGCGGCCGGCCATTGATCGTCTGGCATATCCTGAACCTGGTGCGCGCTGGTATCACCGACATTGTGATCAACCATGCCCATCTGGGCCACATGATTGAAGAGGCACTCGGCGACGGCGTGCAATTCGGCGCACAGATTCGCTATTCGGCCGAAGGCACGGCGCTGGAAACCGCCGGCGGCATTGCGCGTGCGCGCCACTTGCTGGACGATGCGCCATTTGTCGCGATTGCCGCCGACATCTATTGCCCGCATTTCGATTATGCGCAAGTCAAGGACGTGCTTGAAACCAATGATGTCTGGGGTAACCCGCATCCGCTTGCGACGCGTGACGTGGCCTGGTTGTACCTGGTAAAAAACCCGCCGCATCATCCGCAGGGCGACTTTGCGTTGAACAATTTTACGATCGCCAATCAGGGCGAGCCACGCCACACTTTTTCCGGCATCGGTGTCTATCGCCCGGAAATGTTCGACGCGATCACGCCAGGCGAATCTGCGCAAATTGCGCCGATCCTGCGCCAGTTTGCAAACAGCGGACGGGTTGGCGGCGAAGTCTATCGAGGCGACTGGACCGATGTCGGCACGGTCGAGCGTCTGGCGCAACTGAATGCGCCGCTGAAGGAAGGACTGCCAAGATGAAATCCTATGCTGCCCGGCGCGCCGCGCTGATCGCCCACATGCAGGCCAAAGGGGGCGGCGTCGCCATCATCCCGACCGCACCGGAAGTCGCGCGCAACAGCGACGCCGATTATCCGTACCGGCACGACAGCTATTTTTACTACCTGTCCGGCTTTACCGAACCGGAAGCCGTGATCGTGCTGG
>JAKFFK010000202.1:0-7315 GCA_036675285.1 Paucimonas sp.
GTCATTCGGGCCATTCGTGCTGGTTCTGGTCGGCGCCACCATAGTCGGCAGCATGGCGACCGTATGGCACGGCGTGGTGAATCCGACGCGCGCCGGCAAAGTACGCGAATGGAACTACCAGGACCAGGAAATTTTCTTGAAAAAAGGCGAGGAAATGGGCCGTTTCCTGCTCGGTTCAACCGTCGTGATGCTGTTTCCGCCCGAGGTGCTGGCATTTAATCCCGAATGGACAGCGACGCGCGCGATCCGCCTGGGCGAGGCGATGGGCCACAAGCCGGCCGACTGAGCTGACTGCCTATCATCAGCGCCAAGCTGACCCGGCATCCGTGTGTTTCAGCTTGCCACGCACGCCCGCTTCCGCGACCGTAATCGCCTGCTTTCGCCTATGAAGGCACAGGCCAGCCAGTGCAATGTCGAATGGCAGGCAGTTTTCTTGCATCATCAGCGTTTAAATGCACACATGCTGGAGGCCCGATGAATCACCAGTGCATCCTTGAATTTTCCACGCCGGGGCGCGGCACCCGCAACATCACCGATGCAGTGGCGCAAGCCGTGACCAAGTCCGGCGTGCAGACCGGCCTTGCGCATGTCTTCGTGCAGCACACCAGCTGCTCGCTGACTATCACGGAAAATGCCGATCCCGATGTGCGGCGCGATCTTGAGACGATCCTCGCCCGCCTGGCGCCTGATGGCGATCCTGCCTACCGCCACGACCTCGAAGGCACGGACGACATGGCAGCCCATGCGCGCAGCGTGCTAACCGGCTCCGCACTGACGATCCCGGTCGGCGCAGGTCGGCTGCTGCTCGGCACCTGGCAAGGCGTCTTTCTTTGGGAGCACCGCGCCAGCCCGCAACAGCGGCACGTAATTGTCACGCTGCTGGGCGCCTGATCACACCGTCAATTCACGCAAGTCAGCAACCGGCAGTTGCCCGAATTGCCGGCTCAGCAGGAAATCCACCACCTGCCTGGCGCAAATTGCGGGATTGGCAAGCTGACCGTGACGCTTTAGCCCATCAAACTTTTCCCGCTGCGGAAAATCTTCCAAGCTTGTCGCCCGGATTTCTGCCTGCATGCCGGTATCGATGATGCCCGGCGCCAGGCTGCAGATGCGCACCCTGGATGCCGGCTCCAGAGCCGCTGCACGGGCGTGCTGGTCCAGCGCCGCTTTGGTCGCACAATAGACGCTCCAGCCGGCATAAGCACTGCGAGCGGCACCGCTGGAGATATGCAGGATGCGGATGTCGGCGGCCTTGCTGGCGGCGGCCGCAACTGCACTGGACAGTATCATCGGTGTAGTCAGGTTCAGGCCGACCGCATGCGCGATGGCGACTGGATCCTGCTTCACGATGCTGCCCACCGGCTGCACGGTTGCCGCGTTATTAATGAGCAGCACGGTGTTGCAGTCGGCAACGAAGCGCTGCACTGCAGCGCCGGCAAGCCAGCGCACAACGGCGGTGGAATCGGCCAGATCGAGCTGCACCTGTTCCAGCATGACTGGAAACTGGCTGGCAAGCGCAGGATTTGCATGCCGGGATAGGCCGAGTACAGAAATCTTGCGTGACAATAGCTCTTGTGTAATGGCGGCGCCAAGACCGCGGTTATGCCCGGTAAGAATTGCTTTCATCATTGTTGATCCTTTGTCTGGTATTTCAGATCGGCTTGTCTGCAGTGATTCAGCAAGCTTATGCTCATTGCATCGAGCAATAGCAACAGCACTTGCACAATGCAGACATCAATCGTACTCGCGCCGATTGATGTCCATCACTGGCTGCGTATAACATTGGCAAGCACGCTTTGATTCGCATGAACTGGGATCGGCGACGCCCGTTTGCCGCGCTGTTTTCGCCACGCCGAAGGGGGCATCCCGACCAGCCGTTTGAAGGCCCGGGAAAATGCCGCTTCGGAATCGTAACCTACCTCCAAGGCTACCGAGGCCACGGTAGCATCGCCGCCTCGCAACAACTGGGCGGCAAGCTGCATGCGCCAATTCGTCAGGTACTGCATTGGCGGCTGACCAATCAAGGCCATGAAGCGTTCATGCAAGGATGAGCGCGACAGGCCGACCATGCGCCCAAGTTCATCGATGCTCCATGCAGCCTCGGGATGCTCATGCAACAGCTTGAGCGCCTTACCGACGAATCTGTCGCGCAAACCGGCAAGCCAGCCTGAACTGTCGGGTGGCAACAGGCCGACATAACGCCGCACCGCATCGATAAACATCATTTCGCTCATCCGCTCAAGCATCGCTTCGCCCCCGGGACGTTTTTCCAGCGATTCAGCGGCCGCCTGCTCGATGAAATGCCCGATCCATCCTTGGCCTTCAGCAGCTGGCAGGTGCAGCATGCGCGGCAGCGCGGCAATCAGCGGATTGAATGGGCGCAGGTCGCAGCCAAGGAATCCGCACACCAGGGTAGTCGGATAGTTTTCGCCGGGCGTCGCCGGTCTTGGGCCATCAATGCCGTCAAACACCAGCGCGAAGGGCAATTGTTCGGTTCTGGGCCCAAAGAAAAACGCCGGCTCCATCGGCGCCCGCATGCCAGGTGCGCTGGATATCACATGCGGATCGCCGTGAGCAAAAACAAGAATGTCGCCCGGATGCAGCCGCACCGGCGCTTCCCCCACGATTGCGCCCCAGCAACTCCCCATCGTGACGATGTGGTATTCCATCACATGCTCGGTTTCCGGCATGACGGCGGCTGCGATTTCGCGGGCGGGCGGCGCCTCTGCCGCCCATGCATCCCTGGCGCCGACCTGAAAGTACAGTGCGCCGCGCAAGCGGACGCTGCGCAGTACGTCGGACAAAATGTCATGGCTCATGGCGGCCTCCGGGTGTCTGCATCATGGCGGCGGATTGCTGCTGTGGCGCCGCCGGCAGGCCGGCGCCGATGCCGACGCGCGCGCAAGATTCAAAGACGATCGGCAGGGTTGTCCGGCTCGGCAGGTGAGAAGCTTGTCTTCGTTCGCTGTCACGAACCTCGTCTCTCAACCACCTGCCAAGGAGAATATCATGTCTGATCAAGAACTCTGCGAACCCGCAAGAACCAGCATCGCCGCGCCGGACTTTACGGCGATCAAGCAAAAGCAGCAAGCCACCTGGGCCAGCGGCGATTTTGCCGTCATCGGCATTACCCTGCAGATTGTCGGCGAGTCGCTGGCGGAAGCTGCCGATATCTGTGCCGGGGAAAAAGTGCTGGACGTTGCAGCCGGGAATGGCAATGCAACGCTGGCCGCGGCACACCGCTTTGCCTCGGTCACATCCACTGACTATGTTCCGGCACTGCTTGAAAAAGGCGCTGCACGCGCCGCTGCCGAAGGCCTCGAAGTCAAATTCGAGGTGGCCGACGCGGAAGCATTGCCGTTCCCGGATGCCAGCTTCGATGTTGCGCTGTCGAGCTTCGGCGTCATGTTTACGCCCGACCACCGTCGTTCTTCTGCGGAAATGCTGCGCGTGGTTCGCAGCGGCGGGCGCATCGGCCTGGCCAACTGGACGCCGGAGGGCTTCATCGGCCAGTTGTTCAAGGTCGTCGGCAAACATGTTCCGCCTCCTGCCGGGTTGCAGTCGCCGACACTCTGGGGCACCGAACCACACCTCGTCCAGCTGTTTGGCCCGCAGGCGGCGGACATAAGCTGCACCCGCAAGATGTTCAATTTCCGCTATCAATCCGCCGAACACTGGATACAGATTTTCCGCGACTACTATGGACCGACGCATAAGGCATTTGCCGCACTTGACGCCGATGGACAGAAAGCGCTGCATGCCGATATCACGGCCTTGCTGAATCAATGCAATGTCGCGGGCAGCCGTGCTTTGGTGGTGCCTGCGGAATACCTTGAAATAGTGATTCGCAAGCGCTGAAGCAAACCCGCGCACATTCTATGCTGGATGACCGCAAAAGACGGTGTGCATGCTGTCGTCTGCTGCGCTGATCAAAGGTCCTCAGGGGACATGCCACGATGATTTTCCAAGTTGATCGTGGCATGTCCCCTTTGTGACTTCCGATACTGGCATGCAATCGCCCCAGCTTTCGTGTGCCCTAGGCGCATAACATGATTTTGCTGATGTGCTGATCGTATCCCAATCGTCTCGACTGATTTTGTGTTTCCAGAGAATCCTGATGTTATGTTTAGACATACGACTGTTGAAGTTTGCTGGCGCATGACTGCGTAAACGCAAAGTTTGCGACAAAAGATTACTCCAGACTGGGAGTAATCGTTGCTTGCCCATTACGTACCTCTACAGCCCTTTCCGGATATCAATCGCCCATGACTATCAAAAAACCATCCGAAGCCAAATCTGGCAAATCCAAAGATACCGTCGCAGCCAAGGCGGCATCACGCAACACTGCTAGCGCACCAGCGCGCGCCGGCGCCAGAGCCGGTGCCGACCCGTTGGCAGACAAGATGTTGGCAACCCAGGAATTAGCTGCCGCCATGCCATATAACGAAAACAAGGCATTGGAGCATGGTCGGGCGAACGCCGTCGCGCCGCCTGAAGGCATCACCGCCGAACCGGCCACGCCACTGGTGACCGGCAGCACCGTGACGGAAAGTGCGCGCTCCGACAAGGTGGGAGGTGGCAAGCCTCGATCTGGCACCAATCCGACCAATGGTCCGCTTGATCGGGTGCGGGTGGACTCGGCTGGCCAGGCGCTCACTACCAACCAGGGCGTGCCAGTTGCCGACAATCAAAATTCGCTGAAGGCAGGCTTGCGTGGACCGGCCCTGCTGGAAGACTTCATATTGCGTGAAAAAATCACCCATTTCGACCATGAACGCATTCCCGAGCGTATCGTGCACGCGCGCGGCTCGGCTGCGCACGGTTTTTTTGAAGCCTACCAGCCGCTTACCGAGTTCACCCGAGCCGCGCCGTTTCGTGAAGCCGGAAAGACCACCCCGGTATTCGTGCGCTTTTCGACTGTCGCCGGCGAGCGTGGCTCGACCGATACCGCGCGCGACGTGCGCGGCTTTGCAGTCAAGTTTTACACTGATGAAGGCAACTGGGATCTGGTGGGCAACAACATGCCGATCTTCTTCATACAGGATGCAATGAAGTTCCCTGACCTGGTCCACGCGGTCAAGCCAGAACCGCACCACGCGATGCCGCAGGCAGCCTCGGCCCATGACACATTCTGGGATTTTGTCTCGCTGATGCCGGAATCGACGCATATGCTGATGTGGGTCATGTCGGACCGGGCGATTCCTCGCAGCTTCCGCATGATGCAGGGTTTTGGCGTGCACACCTTCCGCCTGATCAACGAGGCAGGCGATTCGGTGTTTTGCAAATTCCACTGGAAACCACTGCTCGGGACCCATTCGCTGGTGTGGGATGAAGCGGTCAAGATTTCCGGCGCCGATCCGGATTTTCATCGACGCGACCTGTGGGAAGCGATTGAAGCGGGCGCATTTCCCGAATGGGAACTGGGCTTGCAAATCTTTACCGAGAAGCAGGCCGACGGCTTTAGCTTCGACGTGCTGGACGCGACCAAGATCATTCCTGAAGAACTGGTGCCGCTCACCCCGGTCGGACGCCTGGTCCTGAACCGCAATCCTGACAATTTTTTTGCCGAGACCGAACAGGTCGCGTTTTGCGCCGCGCATGTGATTCCGGGCATCGATTTCAGTAACGATCCGCTGCTGGCCGGCCGCATCCATTCGTATATGGATACCCAGATTTCGCGCCTGGGCGGGCCGAACTTCCATGAATTGCCGATCAACTCGCCGGTCGCCGAGGTGCATAACAACCAGCGCGACGGCATGCACCGCCAAGCGATTGCGCGCGGCCGGGTTGCCTACGAGCCGAATTCGCTGGGCGGCGGCTGTCCATTCCAGGCCGGCGCCGCAGGCTTCGTGTCGTTTCCGGCGCCGGTGCGAGAAGACAAGGTGCGCGGCAAGCCTGAAAAATTCGCCGATCACTATAGCCAGGCGACGCTGTTTTATAACAGTCAGACCGACGTCGAAAAAACGCACATCATCGGCGGCTTCCGTTTTGAACTCAGTAAGCTGACCGTGCCGGCGATCCGCCAGCGCATGCTGTCCTCGCTGGCAAATGTTTCCGCCGAACTGGCCGCGGCAGTCGCCGACGGACTGGGGATGGACGTGCCGCCGCCGATGCCGAAAGCGCAGACCAAGCCGATCAAGCCGGAAGTCAAGGCATCTCCAGCGCTGTCGTTGATGGCCTTGCCCGGCGACGGCAGCATACGCACGCGCAAGATCGCCATCCTGGTTGCAGACGGCATCGACGGCGTCTCGGTCGGCAGGCTGCGCGATGCACTGGCCAAGGTCGGTGCCGTTCCGAGACTGGTTGGCATCCGCCTCGGACGGGTTACCACTGCGCAGGGAGAATACCTGGAGGCCGATGCATCAATGGAGAATACGCCGCCGGTGCTGTTCGATGCGCTGGTGCTGGCTGACGGGGAAGGCACGAACGAAGCATTGGCGCGCGATGGCCATACACTTGATTTCATCAAGGATCAGTATCGACATTGCAAGACTATCCTGGCACTGGGAAATGCCGCGGACTTGCTGACCAAGGTCGGCATTTCCACGGCGCTGCCCTCCGGCGAGCAGGATCCCGGCCTGATCATTGCTAAAAACGACGTGACAGCCTTGCTCGCCAAAGCGTTCATTGCCGCAGTCGGCAAACACCGGCATACAGCACGCGACACCGACCCGCCATTGATTTAAGCTGCAAGGGCCGGACGCAAGTCCGGCCTTGTGCTGCAGACCGGCGCGATACCGGATAGCTCCCGCATTGAGAAAAATTCCGGCATAGTCAGCTGGCGAACCAGAAGCGGGAGTGGGGATTGCTGGCGTGCTTCAGCTCTCCAACCGGTCCAGTGCACTGGAGAGACTTTGGAGAGTGCGTTCCGGATTGTGGAGCTTTTCCAGCCCGAACAGGCCCAGGCGGAAGGTTCTGAATTCCGCTGGCTCATCACACTGCAGCGGCACGCCGACGGCCGTCTGCAGGCCGACCGCCAGGAATTTTTTTCCTGACTGGATGTCCGGGTCGCTGGTGTAGCTGACCACGACGCCAGGCGCCTGAAAGCCTTCGGCTGCTACGCTCGGAAAGCCCCGGCTGACCAGCAGTTCGCGCACCTGCTGGCCGAGCAGCTGCTGTTCCGCACAGACCCTGGCGAAACCGTAGTCTTCCGTTTCCTGCATCACGTCTCGCAGCGCCGCGAGCGCATCGGTGGGCATGGTCGCGTGGTATGCGTGCGCGCCTTTTTCATAGCTTTCCATCACCTGCAACCACTTCTTCAGGTCGCAGGCAAAACTGGTGCTGGTGCTTGCGTCAATCCGCTCGCGGGCGCGCG
>JAKFFK010000264.1:0-34770 GCA_036675285.1 Paucimonas sp.
GCAGTGGTCAGGCGCTTGTCTTGCAGGATTTTCTTGAGCGTATGGAATACTTCGGCGCCATAGCGGATCGCTTCCTTGAAGCTCGGTGCACCGACCGGAATGATCATGAATTCCTGCAGATCGAGATTGTTGTCGGCATGTGCACCGCCATTGATGACATTCATCATTGGCACCGGCATTTGCATTGCGCCCGAACCGCCAAAGTAGCGGTACAGCGGCAAGCCGGATTCCTCGGCGGCGGCTTTGGCCACGGCCATCGACACGGCCAGTGTGGCATTGGCGCCCAGGCGGGCCTTGTTATCGGTGCCGTCGAGGTCGATCAGGGTACGGTCAAGAAAGGCTTGTTCGTTGGCATCCAGGCCCATGATGGCCTCGGAAATTTCGGTGTTGATGTTTTCGCAGGCTTTCAATACGCCTTTACCGAAATAACGGCTCTTGTCGCCGTCGCGCAATTCGATCGCTTCGCGCGAGCCGGTCGACGCGCCCGATGGCACCGCAGCACGGCCCATGACGCCAGACTCCAGCAGCACGTCGCATTCAACCGTCGGATTGCCGCGCGAATCAATGATTTCACGCCCAATAATGTCAACGATAGCACTCATTCATTTCTCCCAAATCAAATTAAAATTTTTCTCTTCGCCTGCTATAAGACATTCGGACAATAGATGGGTTAATTGACGCCACGCAAACTCTATCCGGTCCGAACGCTCCTCCCTGCGAGACAAGCGTATGAATATTATTTATGAAAAATTGGCTTCCAGGAATCCAGCCTGTTTCACGACCCGGTCAAGGTGCACCAATGTCGACAACAGCTCCTTGATGCGGCTCAACGGCACCGCATTCGGGCCATCGGACATGGCCTCTGCCGGATTCGGATGGGTTTCCATGAACAGGCCGGCGATGCCGACTGCAACCGCAGCGCGCGCCAGCACCGGCACGAATTCGCGCTGGCCGCCGGAAGTGGTCCCCTGCCCACCCGGCAATTGCACCGAGTGGGTCGCATCGAACACCACCGGACAACCGGTCTCGCGCATGATCGCCAGCGAACGCATGTCGGACACCAGATTGTTATACCCGAACGACACGCCGCGTTCGCACGCCATGAACACGTCATCCGGAAGATTGACTTCCCGAGCCGCATCACGTGCCTTGTCGATCACGTTTTTCATGTCATGCGGCGCCAGGAACTGGCCCTTCTTGATATTGACCGGTTTGCCGCTTTGCGCGCAGGCGCGAATGAAATCGGTCTGACGGCACAGGAAGGCCGGGGTCTGCAATACATCGACCACTGCTGCCACCGGCTTAATTTCATCGATTGCGTGGATGTCGGTCAGGACCGGCACGCCGATCTGTCGCTTGACTTCAGCCAGAATTTGCAAGCCCTTGTCCATGCCCAGACCGCGGAACGACGAGCCGGACGAGCGGTTGGCCTTGTCGAACGACGATTTGTAGATGAAGGGAATGCCAAGTTCGGTCGTGATCTCTTTCAGGCGTCCGGCAGTATCCAGCGCCATCTGCTGCGACTCGATCACGCACGGGCCGGCGATCAGGAAAAACGGCTGTTGCAAGCCGACGTCAAAACCGCATAATTTCATGCTGCTTCCTTTTGCGCTACCGCCTGCTTGTGCGCCAGCGCTGCCTTGATGAATGAAATAAACAAAGGATGGCCATCGCGCGGCGTCGACTTGAATTCCGGGTGGAATTGCACGCCGACATACCAGGGATGCGAATTTTCACCGGCGCGCGGCAATTCCATGATCTCGCACAGGTCTTCGGTCGGGGTGCGTGCCGACACGATCAGGCCCGCATCCTCGACCCGCCCGAGGTAATGGTTGTTGGCCTCGTAACGATGGCGATGCCGTTCGGTGACGACATTGCCATAGATTTCCGCTGCCAGCGTGGCCGGCTTGACCGCGCAGGTTTGCGCGCCCAGTCGCATGGTGCCGCCCAGGTCGGAATTGATATCGCGCTTTTCAACCTTGCCGTCATGGTTTTGCCACTCATTGATGAGCGCCACCACCGGTTGATCGGTTTCACCGTCGAATTCAGTCGAATTTGCCTTGGCCAGACCGGCCTTGTTGCGCGCATATTCGATCAGCGCGACTTGCATGCCGAGGCAGATGCCCAGATACGGCACCTTGTTTTCACGGGCAAAGCGGGCCGCGGCAATCTTGCCTTCCACGCCGCGTTT
Source organism: Paucimonas sp. (assembly GCA_036675285.1). Classification (GTDB taxonomy): domain Bacteria; phylum Pseudomonadota; class Gammaproteobacteria; order Burkholderiales; family Burkholderiaceae_D; genus Paucimonas. Next base: position 2,192 of record JAKFFK010000264.1, read on the forward strand.
GCCAAATCCGCCCGGCACCAGGATTGCGTCATACTTGGCCAGCACGCCGGTGCCCTTGGCCTCAATTTCCTCGGAGTCGACATACTCGATATTGACCCGGCTTTCAGTATGGATGCCGGCATGCCGCAGGGCTTCGGTCAAGGACTTGTAGGATTCGGTCAGGTCGACATACTTGCCGACCATGCCGATAGTCACTTGCCCTTTCGGGTTTTCCAGCGAATGCACCAGCTTGTTCCACATCGCCAGGTCGGCAGGCTTGGGCGCCAGGCCGAGCTTGTCGCAGACGATCGCATCCAGTCCCTGGTCCTGCAGCATCTGCGGAATCTTGTAGATGGTATCGACATCCCATACCGAAATGACAGATTCTTCCAGCACATTGGAAAACAACGAAATCTTCGCCCGTTCGTCGTCGGGGATTGGCCGGTCGGCACGGCACAGCAGCGCATCCGGCGAAATGCCGATTTCGCGCAGTTTCTGCACGCTGTGCTGGGTCGGCTTGGTTTTCAATTCGCCAGCCGAGGCAATGAACGGCACCAGGGTCAGATGCACAAACGCAGTCTTGTTGCGTCCGGCGCGCAGGCTCAGCTGGCGCGCCGCTTCCAGGAATGGCAATGACTCGATATCGCCGACGGTGCCGCCGATTTCAACAATGGCAACCTCGTATCCTTCGGCACCCCGGTGGATATAGTCCTGGATCTCGTTGGTGATGTGCGGAATGACCTGGACTGTCTTGCCAAGATATTCACCGCGGCGCTCCTTGCGGATCACCGATTCGTAAATCTGGCCGGTGGTGAAGTTATTGGATTTCTTCATCCGGGTCGAGATGAATCGCTCATAGTGACCCAGATCCAGATCAGTCTCGGCGCCATCGTCGGTGACAAATACCTCACCGTGCTGGAACGGACTCATCGTGCCGGGATCCACATTGATATACGGATCGAGCTTGAGAAGGGTGACTTTAAGGCCGCGCGATTCGAGAATCGCAGCCAAAGATGCGGCGGCAATCCCTTTTCCAAGGGAAGACACAACGCCGCCAGTAACGAATACAAACTTGGTCATTGCTGAAGGTGCCGAACGGCACATGCGGGAAATTGAAATTATACCGCAAACCTGACCGGGAACCTATCCCGGGACCCGGTCCGGCCAATTCCCGCATTTCCGGAATCAAGCCGACCAGCAGGATCCGGGATTGCCCGATTCAGGGGGCGTAAGTGAGCTGCAGGCGCACGAAGTTCTGGCTACCTCGCGCGTTTGACAATGCATCGATTTCGGTGCTGCGCCGGACAATTGCCGCCATTAGCCCATACGCTCCGTGATGCCAGGCCAGCCCCAGCTCGGCTTCACCTACCGCACGCTTCGGCTTGACCGTATGCAGGTCGCCGGATGAAAAAAGCCCGCCCTGCAGCGTGGCGTTATACGCGACTGCCGTGGCATCCACGCGCAAAAAACCATGCAGGCCGGACGACGCTTCGCCAACTGGCAACTGGCCGGCCCTGATCGTCATGCCGGCGCCGGCATCGGCATGGATATTGCCAAAGCGCCCATGGATGACTGGCGTGGCGTCCAGCCACGATACCGGCGCCCAGCGTACCGGCGCCATTTCAGCATACAGGATCGCGCCCCACTCATTGTGGACTTGCTGGCTCCAGCCCTGCGGCAGCGGCTGGTTCAGCAAACGGTGCAGATTGGTTTGCGTCCATTCGCCGCCGGCGCACGGTCCCAGGCAGCCGATATCGATGCCATATTTCAAATGGGTGCCATCATCGCGATGGATTTCCTTGAAAAATCCACCATATAGCCAACCGGCATACGGATGGTTGGGCGCACGCACCCGTTGCGGCGGCAACTTGATATCCGACGCGGTGTATAGCTGCTGGCCGATACGCCAGCCGAACCGGCTTGCCTGATTGCCATCTCGCATCGTGTAGTCACGTGTCAAGCGCAGACCACTGGAATAAAAGCCGTCATCCTTGTTGAGCATCAGCGAGTCGTTATCAATATCGAAGCGGGTACTGGCCTTGCCGCCGCCAGCGACTCTTTGGTAGTCGTCAACAAAATCGGACAAGCTGCCAGCCGCAGTAAAACTGCAGACCGCCGCCAAGCCCAGCCCCGCTACCGCCCGTTGAGCAATTCGGCTCGCCATCGTCATCCTCATGGATTCAAAAGTGATTCGATCATTTCCTGCACGGCTTTGGCCGCCAGCGCCGGGGATTCCATTGGAAACAGATGGCCACCCGGCAACAAATGAAAATGCCGCCCGACCAACCGCCTGGTTGCCGCCAAACCGGCTTGGCGGCACTCTACCGACTCGGTGCCACCAATAAAGCCAACCGGCACCGGAAAATTCCGGCGTACCAAGCTGCCAACATGATGCGGCAGCGTCCGGTACACCGCAGTTTCGGTTTCTCGGGTGAAACGCAAGGTGACGCCCTCCGGATGCGGTACCAGGCCATGCTCCAGGTAGTCGTGCAACACTTCCGGCGCCCAGCGCGCAAAAATTGGCTTGTCTGCATAATGCGCATAAGCAGTTTGCATGTCTGACCAGAGAATGCGCCGCCTGACGGAAAATTTTGCCGGTGAAAAGCGGTCGCCGGCGCCCATTGCCTTGGCTATGCGCAATACCAAGGCACGCCAACCAGCCACTACTGGCGAATCCAGCAATACCACGCAACGTACCAGATCTGGTCGTGCCTTGGCCACCATCAGGCACAGGATGCCGCCCAATGAATGTCCGACTAAAATCACCGGCTGGTCATAACGAGCTAATAATTCATCACGCAATTCCCGCGCCAGGGCATGCCAGCCATTGTCGACCGGATAGGCTGGATTGTGGGCATGCATATCCAGCGCCTGCACTACATAGCGGTCTTTCAAATGCTTGAAGAACACCCGATAGGTATTTGCCGGGTAACTGTTGGCGGGAGCAAAATGCAGAATAGGAAGGGTCATGGGCAAATGCTTAAAATCAATACAGTTACCAGGGTGTTTTATCTGCCGTACCAGTAACGCGCATGGTCAATCCGGTATTCCGTAAATTCGACATGCTCGCGAAATTGTATTGTAACGGCGCCGGACTCGTCGCTACGCAGCCGGTGGATATCCATGCTGCCGTAACGGTCGAACACTTCCTGCTTGGGGTGATGGTAGCGGTTACGATAACCTACCTGAAACACGGCCAGCTCCGGCTTGACCGCGCGCAGGAACGCTTCGGTGGACGAGGTGCCGCTGCCATGGTGCGGCGCCAGCAGTATGGTCGCCTGCAGATTGTCGGCCTGGCTTTCCAGCAGTTCAGCTTCCTGCGCTCGTTCGATATCGCCCGGCAGCAGCATGGCGATGTTGCCGTGCGTGATCTTCAGGGTGCAGCTGCGCGCATTTGGTTTCCAATGACTATTGTCATAGCTGGCGGCGGTCGGATGCAGCATGGCGAACTGGATTCCATCCCAGGCCCACGCCTGCCCTGCCGTGCAACGCCGGTGTTCGCCAGCGGCCGTAACAATCGGGTTGGTCAAATCCATCGATGATGCAACCCAGTCCACCTGCAATTCCGCCAGCAGCGACAGCGCGCCGCCGGAATGGTCATTGTCGCTGTGCGAAATAATCATGCCATCCAGGCGGGTGATGCCGCGCGCCTTCAAATACGGCAGGATCACCCGGTTGCCACCATCTGATTCCGGCGTATACACCGGTCCGGTGTCATACAGAAAACGCCGGGTCGGTGTTTCGATCAGCAGCGCCGTGCCCTGCCCGACGTCAAACGCAGTGACCCACATTTCACCTTCCTTGGGAAAGGTCGGCGCATTCAGCAATAGCGGCAACCATCCGACTGTGCCCAGCCAGCGCAACGGCCAGCCGCGCGGCGCCAGCAGCCAGATCGTGCCAAGCACCGCGCCGGCAAAGATCCACCAGGGCGGCAGCGGCGCCGCCCATACTGCAGCCGGAAAACCGGCGAGCCATTCCATGGCCAGCGCCAGCCACGCCACACACCAGTGCGCGGCATGCAGCAGCCAGCCCGACAGCGGCGCCGGCAGCACGCTGCCGACCAGCGACAGCGGCGTGACGATAAAACTGATCAGCGGAATCGCCAACGCATTGGCAATCGGGCTGATCAGCGAAATCTGGCCGAACAGCAGCATGGTCAGCGGCACCAGTCCCAAGGTCACCGCATACTGAGTACGCGATGCCGTGGCGAGTCCGGCCAGCCAGGAGTGCGACATGCCCGAGGATATTTGTCGCTTTGCTTCGACCCGGCCGACGCTGGCATACAGGATCATGGCAACTGCGCCGAATGACAGCCAGAACCCGGGCCACAACACCGCCCATGGATCCAGCAGGATGACGATGCCGAGCGCGGCGCAAAGCACATGCGACACGCTGGTGAGGCGGTCGAACCACAGTGCTGCCGCCACGACCGACAGCATGTACAGGGTACGCTGGGCCGGCACGCCGAACCCTGCCAGCAGCACATACACCAGTGCCATCGCGACACCGGCCAGCGCTGCCGCCTTTTGCGACGGCAGCAGCAGCGGCAACTGCGCGCGCGTAAAGAACGAGCGCCGCCACAAAAACTGGAACAGGCCGGCAAACAAGCCGGCCACCATGGTGATGTGCAGGCCCGAGATCGAAATTAGGTGGCCGATGCCGGTACGGTTGAATACCTTCCAGTCGGTCTGGCTGATCGCCCTCTGGTCGCCGACCACCAGCGCGACAATGATCCCGGCATATTCCTTGTCCGGCAAGGCCGCCACGATGCGTTCACGCAGCCAGCTGCGGCTGCGCTGGACCGCATTCGAAAAGCCGGGAACGAATGCATCCAGACGCTGATTCCTGCCTGTTGCATCACGGTCCGGCCGCACATAGCCGGTGGCGCGTACATTTTGTTCCAGCAGCCACACTTCATAATCGAAACCGTGCGGATTGGCGTTGCCATGCGGGCGGCGCAGGCGCACCGTCAGTTGCCAGCGCTCGCCAGGCTGCATGCCGGGCACGGTTTGCGTATCCTCGCCATGAAATCCGCCATACCAGGACAATGCCAGCCTGGATGGGATAAGCGGGGTTTCTCCTTCTGCAGGCAGCACCTGTTCGACGGCGAAATTGAAACGGATGCCGCGCTCAAACCGGTATGGCAGGCTGTCAACTGTCCCGACCAGCGTGACATCGCGTCCTTCCCAGACTTTCGGCAATTCTTCCTGCAGATAATAGTGGGCAAACAGCGCCGCCCAGACAAATCCAGCAAGCGCACCGCAGGCAGCGCGCACCAGCACCCTGGCCAGCGCGGAACCAGCCAGACGAGGGAGAAAATGCAATAGCGACGCCAGCAATGCGGCGCACGCCAACAGCAACAGGATCACATAGGTGCCCGGCAGGGCTGCCTGCATCTGCAGCCAGGCTGCGCCAGCCGCCAGGCCGAGAAGGGCGCTACGCACCGGCGCTCACAGCGCGGCCAGACGCGGCAATGCGGCAAGTGCATTGCCGGAAGTAGATTGCGCCAGATCAGCGAGCGCCATGCCACGTAAATCCGCCAGCACCTCGGCGATGCGCGGCAAGTGTTCCGGACTGTTGCGGCCCGGGTGCACCCACACCGGCGAAATATCCGGAGCATCGGTTTCCAGCACGATCGCGTCGAGCGGCAATTGCGTGGCCAGGCGGCGGATCTGCAGTGCGCGGTCAAATGTCATGGCGCCGCCAAAGCCGAGTTTGAATCCCATCCGGATGAATTCTTCGGCCTGCTGGAAGCTGCCATTGAACGCATGGGCAATGCCGCCCGACACGTCAATGCGGCGCAGATATTTCAAGACGATATCAACAGAGCGGCGCACATGCAGCAGCACCGGCAAGTCGAAGTCGCGCGCAATCTTTAATTGTTCGCTGTAAAAATATTCCTGCTTTTCGCGCAGCGGCCCTTCCTTCAATCCCGGCACGAAAAAATCCAGCCCGATTTCGCCGATGGCCACCAGGCGCTTGTCCTGCATCGCCGCCGACACCGCCTCGCGCAAAACCGCCAGATCGCTTTCCTCGGCTTGTGGCACAAAGATCGGATGGATGCCCAGTGCATAGACACAGTTCGGCAATTGCTGCGCCAGTTGCGTCACCCGCGCGAAATTCACGCAGGCGACCGCCGGAATCACGATCCAGTCAACGCCCTGCTGCCTGGCACGCTCCGCGACTTCGCCATGTTCGCCGGCGAATTCACTGGCATCCAGATGGCAGTGGGTATCGATCCACATACGGCAATCGATTAATCCGTATACGGCTGCAAGCCGTTTTCCGACAAGCGCAGGATGCGGTCGCAATGGCGCGCCAGTTCGATATCGTGGGTCACGATCACGAATGCGGTGCCCAGCGTCTTCGACAGTTCCAGCATCAGGTCGAAGGTTTTATGCGCAGTGGTTCGGTCCAGGTTGCCGGTCGGTTCATCGGCCAGCACGCAGGCCGGCTGGGTCACCAGCGCGCGCGCCAGGGCCACCCGCTGGCGTTCGCCACCGGATAATTCGCCCGGCACATGCGTGACTCGGTTGGCCAGCCCGACCCGCGTCAGGATCGCCGCGGCGACCTGCTGCGCGTCGTCCCGCTTCATCCTGCGGATCATCAAGGGCATCGCCACATTATCCAGCGCAGAAAACTCCGGCAGCAAGTGATGAAACTGATAGACAAATCCGAGCGAGGCATTGCGTACATCACCGCGCGCAGTTTCATTCAGGCTGACAAAATTCCGGCCCAGCAAGCTGACGCTGCCGGCGCTGGGCACATCCAGTCCGCCCAGCAAATGCAGCAACGTCGACTTGCCGGAACCGGATGCGCCGACGATGGCGACCCGTTCGCCCTTGACCACATTGAAGTCAATGCCCTTGAATATTTCAACTGAGTATTTACCCTGCGTAAAAGTCTTGGCAAGGCCGCGGCACGACAGAACGATATCACTCATAACGCAGCGCCTCCGCAGGTTTGACGCGAGCTGCCCACCAGCTCGGATACAGGGTTGCCACGAATGCCAGCAGCACCGCGACACCGCCGATGGTCCAGACATCCGGCCAGCGCAAATCGGAGGGCAATGCGCTGATCAGGTAGATATCCTTTGGCAAAAACTGCACCCCCAGCAAGCTCTCGATAAACGGCACGATTACATCCACATTCAGCGCCACCAGCACGCCCAGCCCCACGCCGATGGCCGTACCGATCAGGCCAACCAGCGCGCCCTGGATCATGAAGATTTTCATGATCGAGCGCGGCGATGCGCCGATGGTGCGCAGAATCGCGATATCGGCTTGCTTGTCGGTGACTGTCATGACCAGTGTCGACACCAGATTGAATGCCGCCACCGCAATGATCAGCGTCAGAATGATGAACATCATGCGCTTTTCCGTCTGGACGGCGGCAAACCAGTTGCGGTTTTGCTTGGACCAGTCACGGATCAGCACATTGCCGGTCAGGATGGTCGACAATTCCATCGCCACCTGCGGCGCCATTTGCATGTCGGCGATCTTCAGGCGCAAGCCGGACGGCGCGTTTTGCTTGAACATTTTCATCGCATCGTCCAGATGGATGAAAGCCAGCGACGAGTCAAATTCAAAATGACCAGCCTCGAAAATCCCGACCACGTTGAATTGCTTCAGGCGCGGAATCACGCCAGCCGGCGTGACCTGCCCCTGCGGCGCAATCAGGGTGATCTTGTCACCCAGGTCGGCGCCCATCGAGCGCGCCAGCTCCCCCCCCAGCACGATATTGAATTCCCCCGCTTTCAAATCATCGAAGGAGCCCTGACGCACCTGGTTTGCCACATCGGAGACCTTCGGTTCTTCCTGCGGCAACACACCGCGCACCACCACGCCGCGCACCGTATCGTCGCGGGTAATCATGGCTTGCCCGGCTACATAGGGCGCCGCTCCCTTTACTTCCGGGTTCTGGAAAGCTTCCCGGGCGGTTTCTTCCCAGTTCGGCAGTGCGCCGGAAGCATCGAACACTTCAATATGCGACAGGACCGACAGCATCCGGTCGCGCACTTCTTTCTGAAAACCATTCATCACCGACAACACCACAATCAGCGCGGCCACGCCGAGCGCGATGCCGGCCATCGAAATCAATGAAATAAATGAAATAAAGCTGTTTCGTCCGCTGCGTCGACTGGCACGCGTATAGCGCAAGCCAACCAGCCATTCGAATGGTAAGTTTTTTATAATACTCAAAAGAAATATTCCTGAACGAGCCAAGGGAGCCTTGGAAAACAGTCCGATGCCGCGCCGTTCCTCTATAACGTCATCCTCGCGTCGGCGGGCAAGCCAATATTGCGATAGCAAAACTGAATAGCTTCCTGCCTGCGCAGGACTGACGAATATAGGGAAATTGCTGTCAAGCGGACTGCATTACCTGAGAAAACCCTGATTTTTAGTGTAGATAATGTTGCAGTCTCTGAATGCAGCCCGCAGTTTGCCATACAATCGCGCCATGAGTCATCTTGATATCCTAATGCCTTTCGGCCTGCCGCCCGCAGAAATGGCCACCGATTTATTGCGCGAATGCAAAACTCCGGCACTTGCCACGCTGCTGGCCCGCGCCGGCGCACCGCAGACGCGGACTTTCGACGTCTTTTCCCGCACCCTGCCGCATGAAACCTGGCTGTCGCAGCAATTTTTCGGGATTGACACTGCCAGGACCGAAACCAGTCCGCCGCTTGCCGCAGCCGCCATGCGCCAGCTTGGTTTTCCAGTCAATGCCGGCACCTGGTTCATGCTCAATCCGGTACATATCCATATTGCGCGCGACCATCTGGTCTTGACCGATGTCCGGCAACTGGCCATCGCAGACGAGGAATCCATTGCACTTTTCGAAGCCGCCAAGCCGCTGTTTGACGAAATCGGCAAAACGCTGGTCTACGGCAACCCAAGCATCTGGTTCATGCGCGCCGACGACTGGAGCGATTTGCAAACCGCTTCACCGGATGCAGCTTGCGGCCACAATATCGATATCTGGATGCCTAAAGGCAATTCCGAGCTAGCTTGGCGCAAATTGCAAAATGAAGTGCAAATGCACTGGCATCTGCATGCTGTCAATGCCGGGCGGGAAGCCCGTGGCGCCCAGCCGGTCAATTCCCTGTGGCTATGGGCCGGTGCGCCGGCACAAGCGGCAAGCGTACCGGCGCCGTACAGCGCAGTGGCCAATTTTCAGGGATGGCTGGCCGCCTTTGTCCAGCCAGTTGAGCGCCAGTTGCAGGCCGGGAATGCTGCCGAGGTACTGGCAATGCATCCCACCAGTTCGCTACTATTGCTCGATAGCCTGCTGGCGCCGGCGCTGGCCAATGACTGGGGCACGTGGCTGCAGCACATGCAGGCGCTGGAAACCGACTGGTTTGCGCCGCTGCTGGCAGCGCTGAAGTCGGGCAAAATCAAGCAAATGAAGCTGGTCATGACCCATTCCAGCCGCTGCGCCGAATTTGTGACGGGCACGCACTCCCTGCGTAAATTCTGGGCCAAACCATCGCTTGCAAGGCTGCTGTCATGACAACCCGTATCACTACCCGCAAGGTGCCGTTTCGCACTGCCGAGCTGCTGCGCCAGCAAGGTGTTCATCCAGTCCTGGCACGGGTATATGCCGCGCGTGGCCTGGAAGACATCCGCGAACTGTCCAGTGACTTGAATACCCTGATAGCGCCCGCGAACCTGTTGCATGTCGACGCCGCCGCCAGTTTTCTGGCCGACGCCATCGATGCACGCAAAAAGCTGGTGATTGTCGCCGACTACGACTGCGACGGCGCGACTGCCTGCGCGGTCGCGCTGCGCGGCTTGCGCATGCTGGGCGCCAACGTCGATTACATCGTCCCCAACCGTTTCGAATATGGCTATGGCTTGACGCCGGAAATCGTCGCCCTGACCGCCCGCGAAAAATCGCCCGACATCATCGTCACGGTCGACAACGGCATTGCCAGCGTCGACGGCGTGGCCGAAGCCAATCGGCGCGGCATTGAAGTGGTGGTCACCGACCATCACCTGCCGGGCGACAAGCTGCCGGATGCGCGCGTGATCGTCAACCCGAACCAGCCGCAGTGCGGCTTCCCCAGCAAGAACCTGGCAGGCGTCGGCGTGATGTTTTACGTGCTGCTGTCCTTGCGCGCAGAAATGCGCCGGCGCGGCATATTCGATGCAGGCAACCAGCCGCGGCTAGATGCGCTGCTGGATCTAGTGGCGCTGGGCACGGTCGCCGACGTGGTCAAGCTCGACGCCAACAACCGGATCCTGGTGGCGCAAGGCTTGAAGCGCATGCGTGCCGGGCGCATGCAGCCGGGCGTGGCAGCCTTGTTCCGCGCCGCCGGCCGCGAAGCGCGGCGCGCGTCACCGTTCGATCTCGGCTTCGGCCTAGGGCCGCGCTTGAACGCCGCCGGCCGCCTGGCCGACATGTCGCTTGGCATCGAATGCCTGACCACCGACGACGAAGGCCGCGCCTGGACCATTGCCCACCAGCTCGACACCATCAACCGCGAACGGCGCGACATCGAAGCCGGCATGCAGGATACCGCGTTGCTCCTGCTCGACAGCTTCGAGCCGAAAAGCAAATCCACTATCACGGTGTTCGACGCATCCTGGCACCAGGGCGTGATCGGCATCGTCGCCTCACGCCTGAAAGACAAGTTTTATCGTCCGACCATCACCTTCGCGCCGGCCGGCGACGGCGTGATGATCAAGGGTTCCGGGCGCTCGATAGCCGGCTTCCACTTGCGCGATGCGCTCGACCTGGTATCCAAGCGCGCGCCCAGCCTGATCGAAAAGTTTGGCGGCCATGCCATGGCAGCCGGCCTGACCATTCGCGCCGATGCCTTCGACGCCTTTGCAGAAGCCTTCGAAGCAGTTGGCCGCACGTGGCTGACCACTAGCCAGCTGGAACGCGTGATCGATACCGACGGCGCACTCGAAGATGCCTATTTCACGCCGCAATTCGTCAGCCTGCTGGAAGACCAGGTCTGGGGCCAGGGGTTTGCCGCGCCGGTGTTTTGCGATAGCTTCAAGGTGCTTAACCAGCGCGTGCTGAAAGAAAAGCATTTGAAACTGTTGTTGGAAAAGGATGGCCTGCGCTATGACGCGATCTGGTTCGGGCATGCCGATGCGCTGCCGCACCAGGCAACGATTGCCTATCGGCTGGACTTGAATGAATACAACGGGGTCACCAAAGTGCAATTGCTGGTCGAGCATGCGCAAGCGGAATGAAACACACTTCACTATTGAGCTCACTTACTTGCAAGGCAAGGGTGATTAAGTCGCACCCGACACCAATTTTATTTCGCGAGCAAAGCTGCAATCCCTATGCTCAATACGTCACAAGACTGCATTACAGTTCAACGCCAACAAACTGTCATTGCCTAAAAACCTGATGCGCCGACTGGCACGCCACCAGCAGAAAACCCCGACATTGGCCATTCGTTGAAAATCGCCGTGGCCCGCCTCTTCTCTCATACGCGCTCAGTGAGTAAATTCGCCAACAGGCATTTGCGCTAAACGGTGATGGGCCCGAATGCGTCCTCCGATTGCCGGTCGACGTCTTTCAAAAGACAGAAAATTCCCCCAGGCTCCTTACCCAAGCTGCGCCATTCCCGCCATTTCATGCGTCAATCCATTCAATTCAAAAGTCTCCACAGGCAATGAGCATTTCGCACAACAACTGATGTTGATTTTTATCAATTCATCTAACTAAATATGCAACAATAGCGTTGGCATACGGCAAATAATGCTGTGCCAGCTTAAATACTCAAGCCAATTTAATTCCTCATAGGAAATTGCGGCTTTCAGGGGCAACTAATAAAGATACTTCCCGCTTCAAGCACCCTGGATTTATTAAAACTGCAAAGGAATCACCCTATGAATCGGGGATTACTCTTAGTTTGTTTGATCGCTTTTCTCAATATTACTGCCAACGCGCTATTTAATTTTCTTGCCGCGTATGTTGTTTCATTAGGTGAATCCGAAACCTTGGCCGGGTACCTCATCGCCTGGTTTTTTGTGCCCTATTTTTTATGCACCCCACTGGCAGGACGCTGGCTTGATCGGCACCAGAGCCGCACCGCCATTGTGTTCTCGTCGTTATTGATTGGCTTGGGCGCATTGGGTTACACGATTCCTTCTGATTCGAGTGCATGGCTCTTTCTGTATCGATTTATGATGGGCGCAGGGACTGCCGTGTTTATGGTTGCGGGCATCCTGTATGTTTCGCGCGCCGCGACTCCGGACAATAGGGCCGAATATATCGGTTACTACACCGCCGCGATTATCATTGGGCAGTCCTTGACCCCTGCTATCGGCGATGCTGTGATTGCCTATTCCGGGTATAACGGTCTTTGGTATCTTGGTGCGGCATGCGGGCTCGGCGCTGCCTTAATCGGGTTGTTCATCCAGCACGATCAGGAACCCGCACAAACCGCCAATAATCGAAGCGCGTTTTCATTTCTTAAGCTGATAGCTTTACCACTCTACCGAAATGTTTTTGTAGCCAGCCTGCTTGCTGGAATCTGTTTTGGCGTGACGGTAAATTTCCTTGCAACCTTTACGACCCGTATCGGTTTGCCAAGCGCACCATTTTTCCTGGCGTATGCACTCGCCGTCATCCCCATTCGCCTAGTCGGTATGCGGTATGCGCAAAAAGTCGGCCTAGCCCGCTTTATCACACCGAGTTTTCTCTTGATGAGTCTCGGTCTGCTGCTGTTGTCGTTCACAAACGACAGCGTGTATCTGTTGATCCTGTCCGCCATCGTATTTGGACTCGGTTATGGATATATTTTCCCGGCCATCAACACAATCGCAGCAAATATCAGCCCCGATCTGCAGCGTGGCGAAGTGTTGTCGACGGTTGGAATGGTTTTCATGCTGGGTTACTTCTGCTTTAACGGAATATGCGGGTGGCTTGCACGTCACGCCGGCTTTTCAGTGCTGTTCTTAGTTCTTGCCGGGCTGGCCTTGCTGGGCGGCGTCTTGTTTGCCTGGATTGCCAATGCCAATGTCAGGGCCAAGGAAGCCACGTGAAAAATCTGCTCATTGGTGAAATTTTAACTGAAGCTGGCGTCCTTACCGAACAACAGCTGCAGGAAGCGTTAGCCGCTCAAGGTTCTGAAAAGACACAACGACTTGGATGGTTGTTGCTCGAGCGTGGGCTACTGGAATCCGCTGCATTATATGCAGCGCTGGAAACGCAAAGGACAGCGAGATTGCGGCAAGAGATCGTATCCGCATTTGACTCAAATTATTGCGTCATGCCCTGGCAGGAACAGCGGCAGATCAACGCCGGTGGATATAAAGTGAATTTTGTCGACACCGGATCCGACAAGCCGATGCTCGTCTTGCTGCACGGCCTGTCGTATTCAAGTGTCATATTTAATCCAGTCATTTCGATGCTGGCGCAGGATTTCCGCATAATCGCACCTGACCTGCCGCCGTATGGCACCAGTGGAGAATTCATTGATGCCGAGGATGACTTCTCGGTAGACAAGTGTCTTCATATCCTTCTGCATTTCATGGATTGTTTAGGCGAACAGAAAGCGCACTATGTTGGCGCATCGTTCGGCGCGCACTTGCTCATGAAGGCTGCAGGCAAGGTGCCGCACAAATTTGCGTCACTGACTTTGAGCTGTCCGGGTGGTCTTTTCCCGCGTGAGTATATTGAAACGCGGCTGAATCCCGTCAAGAGCATGCTGCAACAGGACAAACGCTTTCTTCATCAAGTCCTGAGCAACCTGGACACGTGGCGCGCTGGCGCGGCCGGTTTACTGTATTCCATCAATACGCCGGAAAAAAAGAATTTCATTTCTTATGCACAGGACACGCCGAATCATGCGTTTTTTAGCCAAACGCTCAACGCCCGAGCAACGCTTCGGCAATCAATCATGTCCAGCTTGCTTTCTGTCGAAGATGTCGAGCGCCTTCAAGGATCGATGCCGCTGCATATGATCGTTGCATTAAACGATACGGTCGTCTCCTCGGAATTTTTGATCAAATCCTATCAACACACAGTCAATACCGTAACAACGGTCAATCGATGCGGCCATGAAATTTATTGGGATCAACCCGTGGCCGTCACGAATGCAATTAAAGGATTCATCCATGCCAAATGATTTTTTAAATCGCCGTAGTGAAAGAATTAAATCAAAAAGTTTGCTCGAACGCGGTGCAATACTGCAAGGGAATGGTGACTCCCCGCTCGCAATTTTGGCGGAAAAACCAACGATCGTTTCCCTCTTTAAGGAAACGGGGCTGATTCTGTTTCGTGGATTTGCGCTCGATCGAATGGGCCTGCTTGCAGTAACGAATGGCTTGGTGCATCAATTCATGACCAATCCGGACGGTGCGTTTTCCCGCAATGCGCTGAACCGTGAAAAGACACTGTTAAGCGTCACGGCGCCGAAACAGAATTTCCCGATCTTGTATCATGGCGAAGCCCAATACGGCCTGCTGCCGCATGAAATTCCTACGATATTAATGTTTTATTGTGCCAAGCCAGCGGGCAAGGGAGGTGAAACAACAATTTGTGACGGCGTGAATGTCGCCAAACAGCTTTCGCCTCAGACAACCAAATTGTTCACTGAACTCGGCTTGCAGTACTCACGGACAATGCCGCCTGATGTTTGGCAAGCGCATTTTAAGACAACCGACCTGAATCAGGTGTTAACACAGATTCGATCCTATGGTCTTGACGTGGAAGTGGCAGCAGACACGCTGACCATCCGCGATAAATCAAGCGCCTATACGGAAACGCTTTACCACAAAGAATCCGCTTTCGTTAACATGATTCTATCAATGTACTATGGTGAAAAAGTAGAGTCACAGTTGAAGGATGTGATGAAACTGAAAGGCTCGTACAGGGTACGCCTGGGGAATGGCGAGGAGATTCCGCAATCCGTTATTGACGAGATCATTGAGGTAACCGAAGCCAATGAATTCCTGATTGACTGGGAGGCTGGCGATTTATTATTAGTAGATAACTACTCTTACATGCACGGGCGAAAAGGCTTTGACGGCGTTGAACGGGATATGCAATTTCGGATGGCGACCGATATTTACGGACCGACTGTAGGCGCGCATTCACGCACCTAGCAGCCTGGCATGTCGTCATTTTTCACGACATGCCAAATCTGCAACCGTAGATCGATTGTAAGAGCGTCTAACAAAATGAAGCGAAGCGGTTCTGGGTAGACGCGCCGACGCAGGCAGTACAACTTACGGCAAAGAGGCGCAACACCCCCAGAATCATTTTGTTAGGCGCTCTAAATCAGTTCCCGGAGCCTCGCCGCTATAGTTAGTGGCAGCGCGGTCGGTAGGGTCCTGGCAGTTCTTTGTATGCCAAGGCCAAAATTCTGCGCGGCGAACTATTGCACTATTGTCGGTCGCGTGCCTCTGCCAGCAGCAATCATCAGATGCTGCATTTTCTTTTTCAGCCGATCGCGCTTTTCGGTGAGCGCTGCAACCAATAGCGCCAAGCGGTGGATTTCAAGTTTGGATCAGCATACCCCCTAAAACTGGGTCAGTTTTCGGTCAGTGGCAACACAACCTATAGACATATTTTAGAAAAAAACCAAAATGACTACTACTTATAGTCAAATTATTCTAGAATAATGACTACACCAAATGACTATACAAATATTATGGAAAAACAAGTCTCCAAATCCGAATTCAAGGCAAAAGCGCTGGAATATTTCCGGCAAATCGAAGCTTCAGGCGATGCCCTGATCGTGACGGATCACGGCAAGCCGACTTTGGAAGTCCGTCCCTATCGCAAGAACCGCAATCCGCTGGAGGTGTTGCGCAATACGGTGATCCGCTATGTCGATCCGACTGCGCCGGTGGCTGAGAGCGATTGGGAAGCGGCGCAATGATTTTGCTGGATACTCATGCGCTGATCTGGTGGGCGAATGGCTCAAACGAGTTGTCGACGGCAGCGCGCACCTTGATCGACAAAACCCTCGCCGAAGGTAACGATGTTTTTATTTCGACAATATCCGCATGGGAAATTGCAACCCTGGTTGCCAAGCAGCGATTGACGTTTTCCATGGACGTTTCCACCTGGTTGGCGACCGTAGGGCAAATCAATGGCATCCGCTTTATCTCGGTGGATGTGGAAATTGCCGTGAAGTCATCCGAGCTGCCTGGCGAATTTCATAAAGATCCGGCGGACAGGATGATCGTCGCCACGGCACGAAAATTTGCCATTCCACTCATTACTGCGGATGAAAAGATCCGCGCTTATGAACACGTAAAAACGATTTGGTAAGCTTGCTCCGCATGCATCTGCATCGGACACGCTCAGGTATAATATCCGGTTTGATTGCCGAAGAATTCATCATGGAAGCAGAACGCCTCAATAGCCTTTCCGCCCTGCTGGCGGACCTGACCACCCGCGAAGTTGAACTTCGGAGGTATCTTTGACTTCGTAGCGAAGTCAGAGAAACTCGAGCAAGTCAATGCCGAACTGGAAGACCCGAACGTCTGGAACGACCAGAAGCGGGCCCAGGACCTCGGCCGTGAAAAAAAATCCCTGGAAGCCATCGTGCTGTCGCTGACCCAGATCGAAGCCGGGCTGCGCGACGCGTCCGATCTGTTCGAGATGGCGCGTGAAGAGCAGGATGAAGATACGCTGGTGGCCATCGAGCAGGATGCCGAAGGTTTGAAAAAACAGGTCGAGGGCATGGAGTTCCGCCGGATGTTCAACAATCCGATGGACCCCAACAATTGCTTCATCGATATTACGGCTGGCGCCGGCGGCACCGAGGCGCAGGACTGGGCTTCGATGATCCTGCGGCAATACCTGCGCTACTGCGAGCGCAAAGGATTCAAAGCCGAAATCATGGAACAGTCCGACGGCGAAATCGCCGGCATCAAGACTGCTGCGATCAAGGTCGAGGGCGACTATGCGTACGGTTTCCTGCGCACCGAAACCGGCGTGCACCGGCTGGTGCGCAAATCGCCGTTCGATTCTGCCAATGGCCGCCATACCTCGTTTTGCAGCCTGTTCGTGTACCCGGAAGTCGATGACTCAATCGACATCGACATCAACCCGGCCGACGTGCGGGTCGATACCTACCGTGCATCCGGCGCCGGCGGCCAGCACATCAACAAGACCGATTCCGCAGTGCGCCTGACGCATGCACCGTCCGGCATTGTCGTGCAATGCCAGAACGACCGCAGCCAGCATCGCAACCGCGCCGAAGCCTGGGACATGCTGAAAGCCAAATTGTACGAACTGGAACTGCGCAACCGGATGAGCGAGCAGCAAAAGCTGGAAGACTCCAAGACCGATGTCGGCTGGGGCCACCAGATCCGTTCATACGTGCTGGACCAGTCGCGCATCAAGGATTTGCGCACCGGCTTCGAAGTCGGCAATACCAAGGCCGTGCTGGATGGCGACCTCGATGACTTCATCGCCGCATCGCTGAAACAGGGCGTTTAAATCAGGGCGCTTGCATTGCAGCGCCTGCTCACACTTTATAAAAATACCGCTTGAGCCCCATGACCGACCAAAACGAACTGCCGCAAGACGAACATTCCATCATCGCCGAACGCCGCGCCAAGCTGGCCGCGATCCGCGCGCAGGGTGTCGCCTTTCCCAACGATTTCCGTCCGCAGCACAAAGCCGCCGATTTGCAGGCGCAATACGACGAAACCGATCGCGAAGCGCTGGAGCAGCAAGCGGTGAAGGTGGTGGTGGCCGGACGCATGATGCTCAAACGGGTGATGGGCAAGGCATCGTTCGCCACCATCCAGGATGCCTCCGGCCCCCGGGCCGACGGCCGCATCCAGCTCTACATTTCGAATGAACTGACCGGCGAGGCTTCGCACGAGGCCTTCAAGCATTTCGACCTGGGCGACATTCTCGGCGCCGAAGGCACCCTGTTCAAGACCAAGACCGGCGAGCTGTCGATGCGCGTCAGCAGCCTGCGCCTGCTGACCAAGTCGCTGCGTCCGCTGCCGGACAAGTTTCACGGTCTGGCCGACCAGGAAACCAAGTACCGTCAGCGCTACGTCGATCTGATCATGAACGAGGATACCCGCCGCACCTTCAAGGCGCGTACCGCCGCGATGTCGTCGATTCGCCGCTTCATGGAAGAGCATGAGTTCATGGAAGTCGAGACGCCGATGCTGCATGTGATTCCTGGGGGTGCTGCGGCCAAACCGTTCATCACCCATCACAATGCGCTCGACATGGAAATGTTTTTGCGCATCGCGCCGGAACTGTATCTGAAGCGTCTGGTGGTGGGTGGCTTCGACCGCGTGTTTGAAGTCAATCGCAACTTCCGCAACGAAGGTGTATCGCCGCGTCACAATCCGGAATTCACGATGATGGAATTCTATGCCGCGTATGTCGATTACCAGTGGCTGATGGATTTTACCGAACAGGTGATCCGCCGTGCAGCAGTCGATGCGCACGGCACCGCCAAACTGACTTACCAGGGCCGAGAACTGGACTTGAGCAAGCCGTTCCAGCGTCTCACCATCACCGGCGCCATCAAGCAGTATGCGCCGCACTACACCGACGACCAGCTGCAGGATGCAACGTTCCTGAAGCAGGAACTGAAGAAGTTCGGCGTCAAGCCGCATGTCATTTCCGGCCTGGGCGCACTGCAGTTGTCGCTGTTCGAGGAAACCGCCGAAGCGCAGCTGTGGGATCCGACTTACATCATCGACTATCCGGTCGAAGTTTCGCCGCTGGCGCGTGCCTCCGATACCTCGCCCGGCATCACCGAGCGCTTCGAGCTGTTCATGACCGGGCGCGAAATCGCCAATGGTTTTTCCGAGCTGAACGATGCGGAAGACCAGGCGGCACGCTTCCAGGCCCAGGTCGCCGCCAAGGATGCCGGCGACGAGGAAGCGATGTATTACGACGCAGACTATATTCGCGCGCTCGAATACGGCTTGCCGCCGACCGGTGGCTGCGGCATCGGCATCGACCGTCTGATGATGCTGATTACCGATTCGCCGAATATCCGCGACGTGATCCTGTTCCCGCATCTGCGCCGGGAAGATTGACGCTTGCCGGATTGCGCATGACATGAAACGGGGCTGCATTGCAGTCCCGTTTTTTATTGCTTGATCAAATCGGCATCATTTACAAAGAATTACATCTGATACAGTTTGCGCTCTACCATGCTTGAAACTTTCTTCGCATAATCGGTTCATATGCAGGTGTCTTGAATTGATTGGAGGAAACATGGAAACAAGCAATAAATCGAATCGCATTCATCCGCTGGTAGCCACTGCTGCCGTCGCCGTCACCCTGGTCAGCCTGGTAGGCGTCGCCGCTATCACCGGCATCCTGCCGACTTCGCACAGCAGCGCGCCGGCGGCCAGCCTGGCTGCCCCGGCCGCAACGAATGCCGCCGGAGTCGCCACACTGGCAGCCGCCAGCCCTTCTTCGATAGATGTCAAACCTCCTGTGAAGATTGTGGAACCCGAAAAGCCGGCACCCAAGGCAATCAAGAAGCCAGTGCCGGCCAAGGAACGCCAGAGTTCGCGTCCTGCGCCCAGCTATGCCCAAAACACGGCGCCCGCGCCCCGCATCTGTCATGACTGCGGTCGGGTGGAATCCGTACAGGCGATACAGCAACAGGCCCAGCCGAGCGGGGTTGGCATCGTCGCCGGTGCAGTGCTGGGCGGCGTGCTCGGCAACCAGGTTGGCGGCGGCAACGGCAAGAAACTGGCAACGGTGGCCGGTGCGGTGGGCGGCGGTTATGCCGGCAATGAAATCGAAAAGCGCACGCGCGCCACCACCACTTATCAAGTCCATGTACGCATGGAAGACGGTACGACCCAAACCTTTTCGCAAGCCCATCCGGATGTCTGGCGCGCAGGCGACCGTGTCAGGATAGTCAACGGTGCGCTGACATCACGCGGCTGATCAGAATCAGGGCCATTGCTGGCGCCATTGTAGGCAGTTGCGGAAAGCAAAAAAGGTCGGCACACGGGCCGACCTTTTTTATTGCAGTCAACAGCAGCGAACGCTATCCCGTAATGCCGCGACCCGGTCACGTCGGGCGCACAGCGCACACTATCAATGCCATCCAGCCAAACGGCAGCAGCTTGCTTACTGCGTTTCCTCGATCCAGGCAGCCTGAATCGCTTCCAGGATTTTCTCGCCCGAGCGCTTCGGATCGTCGTCAAATCCTTCCAGCTCGCAAACCCACTTGTGCAAGTCTGTAAACCGCACGGTCAATGGATCCACATCCGGAAACTTGTCATGCAACTCTTCCGCGATGCGAATGGTGTCGGTCCATTTCATGTCAGCTCCCGTTTTTTCTCAATTGCCGAAGTGTCCGGCATTAGTGATTTTCACTGACCTGGTTGATCGTGTATTTCGGTATTTCGACGACTAGGTCTGCATCACCGACCAGTGCCTGGCAAGACAGGCGCGAGGTCGCTTCCAGGCCCCAGGCCATGTCGAGCAAGTCCTCTTCCTTTTCCTGCGGCTCGTTCAAGGAATCGAAACCCTCGCGCACCACTATATGGCAGGTGGTGCAGGCACAGGATTTTTCGCAGGCATGCTCGATTTCGATATCGTGTTCGAGCAGCGTGTCGCACACGGTTTTGCCTTTGGTGGCGTCAATCACGGCGCCTTCAGGGCACAGGGTGGCATGGGGAAGAACGACGATCTGGGGCACGGAATAACCTCAATATAAAAATATGTTTTTTGTTGCCTGCTTGTTGCTTACTTTTCAGGCGCCGGGTCAGGCGATCTCATCGAGCTTCTTGCCGGAGAGTGCTTGGCGCACGCTGCGATCCATTCTCCTGGCGGCAAACTCCTCGGTGCCGTTTGCCAGTGACTGCACCGCTGCCTTGATTGCGTCATGGTCAGTGCCTTGCGCCTGATGGCGCACCTGCTCGACCAGCGCCAGCATTGCCGAGCGTTCGTCGTCCGACAGCAAATTGCCATCGGCTGCCAGCGCCGATTCAGTCGCCGAGACAATCCGTTCGGCTTCAACCTGCTCTTCGCGCAAGGCGCGCAGTTGCATGTCGACATCTGCCGACTTGAATGAATCCTGCAGCATTTGCGCAATGTCGTCATCGGACAGGCCATACGATGGCTTGACCGTGATCGAAGACTCGATGCCGGAGCGCAATTCGCGCGCCGACACTGACAGCAAGCCATCGGCATCGACCTGGTAAGTGATGCGGATACGGGCGGCGCCGGCTGCCATCGGCGGAATGCCGTGCAACTCGAATTTGGCCAGCGAGCGGCAATCAGCCACCAGCTCGCGCTCGCCCTGCACCACATGGATCGCCAGCGCGGTCTGGCCATCCTTGAAGGTGGTAAATTCCTGCGCCCTGGCGCACGGAATGGTCGAGTTGCGCGGAATGACTTTCTCGACCAGGCCGCCCATGGTTTCAATGCCCAGCGACAAGGGGATCACATCCAGCAGCAACCAGTCGTCGCCGGGCGCACGATTGCCGGCCAGCAGATTGGCCTGGATCGCGGCGCCCAGCGCCACTACCTTGTCCGGGTCGATATTGGCCAGCGGCGTAGTCTGGAAAAATTCACCGACTGCCTTGCGGATATGCGGCATGCGGGTGGCGCCGCCGACCAGCACCACACCATCGACATCTTCTTCGGTCAGACTGGCATCGCGCAATGCCTTTTTGGTCGGCGTGATGGTTTTCTTGACCAAATGCTGGGTGATGGCAAAGTAGGTCTCCGCAGTCAGGGTCAGATGGACGTTTTCTCCGGAACGCAACACTGCATCGATCTGCGTTTCGGTCTTGGTCGACAGCAGTTCCTTGGCTTCGCGCGCCTTGACCATCAACAGGCGGGTGTCTTCATCCGACAAGGGCGCCAGCTTGGCCTGCTCAATGATCCAGCATAAAATCCGGTGATCGAAATCGTCGCCGCCCAGCGCCGAATCGCCGCCGGTGGCCAGCACTTCGAACACGCCCTTGGTCAGCTTCAGGATCGAAACATCGAAGGTGCCGCCGCCCAGGTCGTAGACTGCATAAATGCCCTGCGAATTATGGTCGAGGCCGTAGGCAATCGCCGCCGCCGTCGGTTCATTCAGCAGGCGCAACACATTCAGACCCGCCAGCTTGGCCGCATCCTTGGTGGCTTGGCGCTGCGCATCGTCAAAATAGGCCGGCACCGTGATCACCGCGCCGACCAGCTCGTCGCCCAGCGCATCTTCAGCCTGCTGGCGCAAGGTGGCCAGGATCTCAGCCGACACTTCGACCGGGCTCTTGACACCAGCGACAGTCTTCAATTGCACCATGCCCGGCGTATCCAGAAAGTCATACGGCAGGTTTTCCGCATGGGCGATATCCTTCAGGCCGCGGCCCATCAAACGCTTGACCGACACCACCGTGTTTTTCGGATCCGTCACTTGCGCGGCCTGTGCCTTGTAGCCGATATGCGCGTGGCCGCCGGGAAGATAGCGGACAATCGACGGCAGCAGCGTGCGTCCCTGTTCGTCGGCCAGTACTTCCGGAATGCTGTTGCGCACGGTGGCAACCAGCGAATTGGTGGTGCCCAGGTCAATGCCGACCGCCAGCCGGTGCTGGTGCGGTGCCGTGGACATGCCGGGTTCGGAGATTTGCAGGAGTGCCATAGTTATGTATAGACTGAATACTTAATCGGTGACAAGGTCGAAAACCCTCGCCACATCTTCCTCGAATTTTTCAACAAACATCATGCGACGTACGCCCTGGGCAGCCTGATGGAAATCCTGTCCATCAAGGTATGTCGTGATCTGTTCAATTTCCGCCTTGCGCGCGGCCCGCAGCTCGCCTTCCAGCGACTCCAGTGCGCCAATGTCCCTGGCTGCCTGCGCATCATCGAGCGCCTCGCGCCATTCCATCTGCTGCATCAGGAAAGCCGCCGGCATCGATGTATTGGACTCGGTCTGCAAATCAACGCCATTCAGTTCGCACAGGTAGCGGGCACGCGCCAGCGGATTTTTCAGGGTTTGATAAGCTTCGTTGGCGCGCGTCGCCCACTGCATGGCGACGCGTTTTTCAGCGCCGCCGGCACTGGCAAACCTATCAGGATGGGCCTGGTTTTGCACTTCGTGATAGGCGCGGTCCAACGCTGGCATATCTATCGTGAAGCGTTGCGGCAGATGGAAAAGTTCGAAGTGAGTCTTCATAATTGTGGGAAAGAGTTTTTGAGCCGCGCAGGCGGCGAATTACTCTGTCCCCAACTGACTTTCAGGTTTTTGATTTGGTGGCTTCAGATACGGAAACTCTCGCCGCAGCCGCACTCATCCTTCACATTCGGATTGCGGAACTTGAAACCTTCATTCAAGCCTTCACGGGCAAAGTCGAGTTCGGTGCCATCGATATACGGTAGGCTCTTCGGGTCGACAAATACCTTCACGCCATGCGACTCGAACACCTGGTCTTCGGCGGCGCTCTCGTCGACATATTCCAGCTTGTAGGCAAGCCCGGAGCAGCCGGTGGTACGCACGCCGAAACGCAGGCCAACACCCTTGCCGCGCCGCTCAATGTAACGGTTGATGTGTTTCGCCGCTTTTTCAGTCAGTGTGATTGCCATCGTTTATTCCCCATTTCCCATCCCCTTGCGAGGACAGGAATTCTGCTTGCAACGTTATGCCGTTTCCTTGGCCACTGCGGCATGCTTGGTCTGGTAATCCAGCACTGCCGCCTTGATTGCATCTTCGGCCAGGATCGAGCAGTGAATTTTTACCGGCGGCAAGGCCAACTCTTCGGCGATCTGGGTATTCTTGATCGTCAAGGCCTGGTCCAGCGTTTTTCCCTTGACCCATTCGGTCACCAGCGACGACGATGCGATCGCCGAACCGCAGCCATAGGTCTTGAACTTGGCATCCTGGATCACGCCATCGTCGCCGACCTTGATCTGCAGCTTCATCACATCGCCGCAAGCCGGCGCGCCGACCATGCCGGTGCCGATGGTGTCGTCACCCTTGTCGAATGCGCCGACATTGCGCGGGTTTTCGTAGTGGTCGAGAACTTTGTCTGAATAAGCCATTTTGCTACTCCTTTATCTATATCGCCCTCCCTTTCAAGGGGAGGGTTGGGGTGGGGATGGGTCTTGAATTCGTGCCTTGAAACCCATACCTCACCTGACCTCCCCCTTGAAGGGGAAGGAATTAAAAATCTAGTGCGCTGCCCACTGGATCGAACTGATGTCGATCCCTTCCTTGTACATGTCCCACAGCGGCGACAATTCACGCAGCTTCGCCACCTTTGTCTTGAGCAGGTTGACGGTGAAATCGATATCGGCTTCGGTAGTGAAACGGCCGATCGTGAAACGGATCGAACTGTGCGCCAGTTCATCGCTGCGGCCCAGCGCCCGCAATACATACGATGGTTCCAGGCTGGCCGAAGTGCAGGCCGATCCCGACGACACCGCGATATCCTTGATCGCCATGATCAGCGATTCGCCTTCAACGTAGTTGAAGCTGACGTTCAGGTTATGCGGCACACGATGTTCCATGTCGCCATTGATATAGACTTCTTCAATTTCCTGCAAACCTTTGGCCAGGCGGTCGCGCATCGCCTTGATGTGCGCCAGCTCGCTCTCCATTTCTTCCTTGGCAATGCGGAAGGCTTCGCCCATGCCGACGATCTGGTGCGGAGCCAGGGTGCCGGAACGCAAGCCGCGTTCGTGACCGCCGCCATGCATCTGCGCTTCAATGCGTACGCGCGGCTTGCGGCGCACGTACAAAGCGCCGATGCCTTTCGGGCCATAGGACTTGTGCGCGGAAAAGGACATCAGGTCGACCTTGGTCTTTTCCAGGTCGATATGCACTTTGCCGGTGGCCTGCGCAGCATCGGAATGGAAAATGATGCCTTTCTTGCGGCACAGTTCGCCGATGGCATCGATTGGCTGAATCACGCCGATTTCATTGTTTACCAACATCACCGATACCAGGATCGTGTCCGGGCGCATCGCGGCTTCGAGCTGTTCGACGGTGATCAGGCCATTGTCCTGCGGCTGCAGGTAAGTCGCTTCATACCCTTCTCGCTCGAGCTCGCGCACGGTATCGAGCACCGCCTTGTGCTCTGTCTTGACCGTGATGATGTGCTTGCCCTTGGTCTTGTAAAAGTGCGCAGCACCCTTGATCGCCAGGTTGTTGCTTTCGGTTGCGCCCGAAGTCCAGATGATTTCACGCGAGTCGGCATTAACCAGTGCAGCGACCTGCTCGCGCGCTTCCTCGACGGCCTTTTCGGCGGTCCAGCCATACATATGGCTGCGTGAGGCGGGATTGCCGAATTGTTCACGCAGATACGGAATCATCTTGTCGGCAACGCGTGGATCGATTGGCGTAGTGGCCGAATAATCCATGTAAATCGGGAAATGCGGTGCCTTGATGGTATCCAGCAGGTTTTTTTCCAAAGGGGCGTTCATTCTTTTAACTCCAATCAAACCACAACATGAGGGCGCACGATCGATACCACGCGCTGATCAGCAGCTTTCTGTTTTTGCTGATCCACCAAATCTTTCAGGGAAACAGAATCCAGGTATTCGACCATCTTGGCATTCAGGGTCGACCACAGATCATGCGTCATGCAGCGGCTGCCGCTTTCATGGTCGGGGCCGTGACAATTTTCCTTGCCGCCGCACTGCGTCGCATCCAGCGGTTCATCGACCGCGATAATGATGTCGGCAACAGTCACGTCTTGTGCCTTACGGGCAAGATTATAGCCGCCTCCGGGCCCGCGCACCGACTCGACAATTTCATGGCGGCGCAGCTTGCCAAACAACTGCTCCAGGTACGACAGCGAAATTGCCTGACGGCGGCTGATGGCAGCCAGCGTTACCGGCCCCTTATCCTCGCGCAATGCCAGATCAATCATCGCGGTCACGGCAAACCGGCCTTTGGTCGTTAATCTCATTGTTACTCACCTCGAATGCGAAGTTTACTTGCCGATCAGCAAAAACACGGCATATTTGCTGATTGGTTGATTGATTTACTCAAGTATATCAAAGTTGACTAAAACTGTCAGGTATCGACTTGACCGGCCACTGCATGACCACGCCATCAAATAATTTCCATATGGAATTTTTTAGTCGGCACAGGCGGCATGCCATGCGGCGCGACGCCCAGGCAAAGGTCGATTGTTGTCAACACGGGCAATGATCAATCAAGCGGGCAAGAATAACTTCAAGCCCGGAACAGGCCGATTCAAGCAAATTCAAGCATCAGGCACAGTCAGCAAACTGCAAGCCGAAACAGGGAGCTGCATGGATCGCCAATCAATCACACCACCATCGATTCGACCACATGCCGACAGCTTTCTGCGCAACGCCTGCAGGCCTGGACGCAATCTGCCATGCCACCCGCCTGTTCACAGCCCTGCGCGCACAATTCACAGATGGCGGCACAGAGTTGGCAAGTCTGGTCATGGAAATGGGAACCGCGCAACATGAAATCGGCGGCAAACTGGCAAATCGCAGCACAATCGATCATCAGCCGAAAATGTCCCGGCTCCAGATGCGGGCCGCCACTTTCAAGACTATGACTCATTGCCATTTGCAGGCAGGCATTGTGGCATTTCTGGCATGCCTCAATACATTTTTTCATTTCAGGACTGATCGGATGGTGCATGACGATGTCCTTCCAAAAAGATATTTATGTCAGCAGCGCTTCTGTCGATGGCTTTTATCTGACGGCAAATTGCATATGCAATTTCATAAAAATCATATACGAGTTATTTTTGTTGCCATAATAGGGAATTAGTTCATCCGGAATCACCCGCCTGCTGGCAATGGCACCGATGCCCAGTCTGGCCGGTCCAAAGTTTTTAACATCATACAAATAGCCGATGGTCAGTTTATTGACTTGATAGCGCCGGTCACGCGGGCCATCTTCTTCACGAAATAACTGATCATTACCGGCACGTTCCAGTCGACCGAAAAAGGTATGGTGGTTATCCACCCGCATCGCCGACTCCAGCATGTAAGCATTGCCGTAAGTGCCGCCCACATCACGCCCCCGAGCGAATGCCAACGTGGTATTCCACGGATTGCCATCCAGGGCGCGCTGGTAAGTGACTGAGGCGGCGCTGCGTTTTACTTTTTGGCCGTAGCGCAACTGATCCGGGCTATTGTGCAAGCCACGGCTGAGGCGAAATGCCCAGTTCGGCCCGAATGTATAAGATAACCGACGCGTGGTGGAGTCAATACGGAGCAATTCCGGATTGCGATTCTGGTCCGATTCCCGTCCTTTGAACAGCGCACCTTCCAGCTTCAGATTGCGCCAGGTGTAACCGAGTGAAGCCATACTGGTGCCGATATTGCTTGAATTTAGCCAATGAACGCTCGGCCAGAACCCCACAACCTTGTGCAATCCATCGAACAAGTCGGCATCGACTTGCCAGCCAAGGCCCGGCATTTCCGACCGTTCACGTACTGACCAGTAATTTTGCCAATAAGCATCTAGCGGACTTGCTTCGAGCCTGGCGTACTGGGCCGTTGCCTCTTCAAGCTGATCAGGCTGCTCAATCTCTGTACCAGGCTGGGCGGCATACACACTCAGTGCCCAGATATATCCCAACGATGATACCGCCACCCGCATTGCTTTCATCGCCTCCTCCCTTAGCCGGATCAAGTGCATTGTTATTTACAATGCAACCTCTGTACCAGGAAATGTGATGCAACCCACACATGCGGCCAGACGCCTCTGGTAATGGATTTCTCAGCAAGGCAAGCAGCTGCCAGATCCTTGAGCAATCTCAAATGCGCACCCATTGTTTTGGCAATGCCGGGCAAGAAAACCGGCAAGCTTTACCCTTGAAAAGTAAGCTTTACAAGATCTCACGTTGCCTGTGAATCTTGGATGCCGCAGTCATGCCGATGATTGCCATCCGCGCCATGATTAGCTTGATGCTTCACAAAGCCGACGTACAATCAGCACTCGTCCGTTGCTTGCGACTCAAGCTGAGCTGGGTCAGGCCGGTTTGACCGGATGCTTTTGCAGCAGATGCATCGGGCCGAACAAGGCTTGCATGGTGGGATTGAGGATGAAACTGAGGTTATATGGATGTTCTGACACTGCTTTGGGAAACCGGGCATTCGACGCCACTGCCTTGAGTTGTTCGGCGATTTTCCCCCACAACACCAGCGTCGGCGGCACCGTTTTTTCCCGCTCCGCATGGTCAGCCAGTGCCGACAACACGCTTTGCAAAAACGGCTGCCAGGCCTTGGCTTCCTTGAGCGGCGGAATATGCGGACGAAACACCAGCGCCGCATTCAACAGCAAAAATCCTTGCCGCGTCAGATTTTCCTGCAGCTCGGGCAAGGTCTGAATTGTGGACGAGCCATCGGCAAGCGCCTGCGACGCAATGCCGGCGAGCGCATCCCCGGAGGTATTACCAGCTGCCAGCTGGCCATCGGCCACCAGCAGCATTTTCATGAAATTGCGCAGCGAAGTGGCGCGATTGACCTGCTTGGACAGCCCGGTTGCCGACCACAGCGATTGCACCGCCCCATCCATGAAACAAAACCCGGTAGCGCTTTCTTCGCGTGGATAAGGCCCCTCGCCGACCAGTACGTAGCGCACCGCATCCAGCGGCAGCACAAACGCGGCAAACAGCCTGCCGCCGGTAGGTAAATACGGTTCCGCCACCAGGTCCGGCAGGTAATCTGGCGTGGTATCGGCGACGGCTTCCAGGCCGGCCAGCAGTGCCGGCCGCCATGAGACATCCGCCAGCGCCAGCATGTCAATAAACACTGAAGGGATACGGTCAGGCATGGGATATAGGGTATGAGATAGAGGCAGCGATTGTTTTGAAAAACGCGATTGTAGCCGCATCGGCAAGCCTCGGGCACCTGAGTGAAGGCTGTTTAGTTCAGATCAAAGCCCGATTACGCATGCCGTCCAGGGGCGGAGATGATGGGCCGCCCGGTGCGCAAGCACACCCTCCTCTGTCCAGTTAAAGCGTCTCAAATTTGCGGCACGTAACGTAACGTTCGAATGATAGCACCCGGCTGCGGCCCAGTATTGAGACTGGCAAGCCGCCCGATCCTGCGCATGCCTGCAGCTGTGTTAACTGCCGGCCAGCGGAAACACATTGTCCGCGCCCGGCGCGCCAAACAGGTTTTCCTTCAACACATGCAGCTGGTCGCGCACCTGCGCCGCCTGTTCGAACTCCAGGTTCTTCGCATGCTCGACCATCAGTTTTTCCAGGCGCTTGATTTCCTTGCTGACCTGCTTCTGGCTCATCGACTCGTACTTTGCATGCTCTTGCGCGGCCTGCAGCTCTTCGCGCGCTTCCTGCGGATTGTAGACGCCGTCGATCAAATCCTTGATCTGCTTCTTGATGCCGATCGGCGTAATGTTGTTGGCCTTGTTGAATGCCACCTGCTTGATGCGGCGGCGATCGGTTTCATCGATCGCACGGCGCATCGAATCGGTCACCCGGTCGCCATACAGGATCGCCATGCCGTTCAGATTGCGCGCGGCGCGGCCGATGGTCTGGATCAGGCTGCGCTCCGAGCGCAAAAAGCCTTCCTTGTCGGCGTCCAGGATCGCCACCAGCGACACCTCGGGAATATCCAGTCCCTCGCGCAGCAGGTTGATCCCGACCAGCACATCAAAGGTGCCCAGGCGCAGGTCGCGGATGATTTCCACCCGCTCGACAGTATCGATGTCGCTGTGCAGGTAACGCACCTTGATGCCGTTGTCGCTCAAGAATTCAGTCAACTGCTCAGACATGCGCTTGGTCAGCGTGGTCACCAGCACCCGCTCTTTTTTCTTGATGCGGTCGGTAATCTCCGTCATCAGATCGTCCACCTGCGTGCTGGCAGGACGCACGATAATGATCGGGTCGGTCAGGCCGGTCGGGCGCACCAGCTGCTCGACCACCTGCCCGGCATGGGTCTTTTCATATTCAGCCGGGGTCGCCGACACGAACACGGTTTGCCGCAGCTTGCCTTCGAATTCATCGAAGCGCAGCGGCCGGTTGTCCAGCGCCGACGGCAGCCGGAAGCCGTAATCGACCAGATTGGTCTTGCGCGCCCGGTCGCCGTTGTACATGCCGTTCAACTGGCCCAGCAAGACATGCGACTCGTCGAGGAACATCAACGCATCCTGCGGCAGATAGTCGACCAGCGTCGGCGGCGGATCGCCCGGCTTGGCGCCGGACAGATGCCGCGAATAATTCTCGATGCCCTTGGTAAAGCCGATTTCCTGCATCATTTCCAGATCGAAGCGGGTGCGTTGCTCGATCCGCTGCTCTTCGATCAGCTTGTTTTCCTTCCTGAAAAACTCCAGCCGCTCGCGCAATTCTTCCTTGATCGATTCGATCGCCCGCAACACCGTCTCGCGCGGCGTCACATAGTGCGAACCGGGATACACGGTGAAACGCGGGATTTTCTGGCGCACGCGTCCGGTCAGTGGATCGAACAATTGCAGGCTGTCGATTTCATCGTCGAACATTTCCAGGCGCACCGCCAGTTCGGCATGCTCGGCCGGGAAGATATCGATGGTGTCGCCGCGCACCCGGAACGTGCCGCGCGCGAAATCGACTTCATTGCGGCTGTACTGCATCTGGATCAGGCGTGCAATCACGTCGCGCTGACTGACCTTGTCCTTGGCGCGCAAGGTCAGGATCATCTGGTGGTATTCATTCGGGTTACCGATACCGTAGATGGCCGACACGGTAGCCACGATCACCACGTCGCGCCGTTCCATCAGCGACTTGGTGCAGGACAGGCGCATCTGCTCGATATGCTCGTTGATCGACGAATCCTTTTCGATGAACAAGTCGCGCTGCGGCACATACGCTTCCGGCTGGTAATAATCGTAATAGCTGACAAAATATTCGACGGCGTTGCGCGGAAAAAACTCGCGGAATTCGCTATACAGTTGCGCCGCCAAGGTCTTGTTCGGTGCGAACACGATCGCCGGACGGCCCATGCGGGCAATCACGTTGGCCATCGTAAATGTCTTGCCGGAACCGGTTACCCCGAGCAGAGTCTGGAATGACAAGCCATCCTCAATGCCTTCTACCAGCTTGTCGATGGCCGCAGGCTGGTCGCCCGCCGGCGCAAACGGCTGATACAGTTGGTAAGGGGAATCGGGAAACGTGACGATGCGGGATTCATCAATGCCACTGGGCACTTGGGATAATTCAGCCATGAATGTTCGACCTTTGGTAAAATAACTAGTTGCAATCCGGCGTTAAAACTTGTGGTTTTGCGCTTTGGACAACCTTGCTGCAAATCGGTTTTGCGGCCAACCTTTTATGTTATCACGATGAACGCACCTCTTCCTGCCTCGCTTTTCAGCGCCATTGAAATGGCCCCGCGCGACCCGATCCTCGGGATTACCGAAGCATTCAATGCCGACAAGAACCCCGGCAAAACCAATCTTGGCGTCGGCGTCTACTATGACGACAATGGCAAGGTGCCACTGCTGGAATGCGTGAAAAAGGCAGAAGCGCAGTTGATCGAAAAACTGGCGCCGCGCACCTATTTGCCGATCGAAGGCCTGGCAGCCTACGACAAGGCCGTGCAGGAACTGGTATTTGGGGCCGACAGCGCCGTGATTCAAGAAAAGCGCGCAGTTACTGCCCAAGCCATCGGCGGCACCGGCGCGCTCAAGCTGGGCGCCGACTTCCTGAAGCGTTTTGCGCCCGATTCGCAAGTCTGGATCAGCGACCCGAGCTGGGAAAACCACCGTGCCCTGTTCGAATCGGCCGGCTTTACCGTCAATAATTACCCGTATTACGACCCGGCCACCCGCGGCGTGAACTTTGCCGGCATGCTGGCCGCATTGAAAGCCATGCCGGCCGGCTCGATCGTGCTGCTGCATGCCTGCTGCCACAACCCGACCGGCGCCGACCTGACTGACGCGCAATGGACTGAAGTCATCCAGGTGGTTGCCCAGCGCGGCCTGGTGCCTTTCCTGGACATGGCGTACCAGGGCTTTGGCGACGGCATTGATGCCGACGGCCAGGTGGTGCGCCGCTTCGCCGCAGCTGGCGGCCCGCTGTTTGTATCGAACTCCTTTTCCAAGTCGTTCTCGCTGTACGGCGAACGCGTCGGCGCGCTGTCCATCGTCGCTGCCAGCGCCGAGGAAGCCGCGCGCGTGCTGTCGCAGTTAAAGCGCGTGGTGCGCACCAACTACTCGAATCCGCCGACCCACGGCGGCCAAGTGGTCGCGACTGTATTGGCGACGCCCGAGTTGCGCAAGTTGTGGGAAGAAGAACTGGCCGGCATGCGGGTGCGAATCCGCGAAATGCGTCAGGCGCTGGTGGCGAAATTGAAAGCCAAGGCGTCAAACCACAATTTCGATTTCGTAATCCAGCAGCGCGGCATGTTTTCGTATTCCGGCCTGACCAAGGAACAAGTCGGCCGCCTGCGCGAAGAAAATGCCATTTACGCCGTCGATACCGGCCGCATTTGCGTGGCAGCACTGAATTCGCGCAACATCGATGCTGTCGTCGATGCGATTGCCAAAGTACTGTAAGTCAGCAGCAAACCGGGCAGATTGAAAAATTTGTCCGGCAAGTAGTCAAAAGTTGCTCATTGGTTTTGACAAGTCTTACTGGATCAGCCTATAATGCTGCTTCTTTTCCCTGATAGCTCAGTTGGTAGAGCGACGGACTGTTAATCCGCAGGTCCCTGGTTCGAGTCCAGGTCGGGGAGCCAAG
>JAKFFK010000258.1:0-34743 GCA_036675285.1 Paucimonas sp.
ACCCTGCTGCTGCTCACCGCATTGTCGGTATTGCCGGCGGTGCTGTTGATGATGACCAGTTTTACCCGCATCATCATCGTGCTGTCGCTGCTGCGCCAGGCACTCGGCACGCCATCGGCCCCGCCCAACCAGGTGCTGCTCGGGCTTGCGCTGTTTCTGACACTGTTTGTGATGGGGCCGGTATTCGACAAGATCTATACGGAAGCCTATCAACCGCTGGCAGAAAACAAGATCACCATGATGCAAGCCCTGGACAAGGGCGCCGCGCCACTGAAGACTTTCATGATGAAGCAAACCCGGCAATCA
The DNA here is from genome assembly GCA_036675285.1 of Paucimonas sp. Classification (GTDB taxonomy): domain Bacteria; phylum Pseudomonadota; class Gammaproteobacteria; order Burkholderiales; family Burkholderiaceae_D; genus Paucimonas. The sequence continues at coordinate 307 of JAKFFK010000258.1, forward strand.
GATCTGGCGCTGTATGTGAAGCTATCCAACACGCCGGCTCTGCAGGGACCGGAAGATGTGCCGCTGCGCGTTCTGGTGCCGGCATTCATTACCAGCGAGCTGAAAACCGCATTCCAGATCAGCTTTGCCATTTTCATACCGTTTCTGATCATCGACATGGTGGTAGCCAGCGTGCTGATGTCAATGGGTATGATGATGGTGTCACCAGCGATCGTTTCTCTGCCCTTTAAACTGATGCTGTTTGTACTGGTCGACGGCTGGCAGCTGTTGATCGGCTCGCTCGCGCAAAGCTTTTACTAGAGAGACAAAAATGACTCCGGAAAGTGTCATGACCCTGGGCCGGCAGGCCATGGAAGTCACCCTGATGGTCGCCGCCCCGATGCTACTGGTGGCGCTCGTGATTGGTCTTGCGGTCAGCATTTTCCAGGCCGCCACGCAAATCAATGAAACCACGCTCTCCTTTATTCCGAAGCTGGTCGGCATCTTCATTGCACTGATCGTTGCCGGACCGTGGATGCTGTCGGTGATGCTCGATTACATGCGGCAAATGCTGACCGGCATTCCGGGCATGGTGGGATGAATGCAGCAATTTGCTAAGCATGCTCAGCGCTACATGAATCCTTGGCGCTTGCTGGCGGTAATGCAAATTACCATCTGTGCGCAGGTGAATCCGCGCGATCTTGATCCATCCCGATGATTTCCTTCAGCAGCGCTGAACTCAACACCTTGATCGCCGGCTTGCTGTGGCCGCTGACCCGCATTCTCGGCCTGATCGCGACAGCACCGCTTTTTGGCAATGGCAGCATACCGGTACGTGTCAAGATTTCCCTCGGCATCCTGCTGGCGCTGATTGTCGCGCCCACAGTCCCTTCCCTGCCAACGGTCGATCCATTGTCACTGAACGGCGTGCTGATCCTGATGCAGCAAATGGTGATCGGGCTGGCCATGGGTCTGTCGATGCGGATCATTTTTGCCGCAATCGAAATGGCCGGTGAGATTATCGGCATGACCATGGGCCTGGGCTTCGCCACTTTTTTCGATCCGCAATCGAAAGGCCATTCGTCGGCCATCAGCCAGTTCCTGTCGCTGCTGTTGTTGATGCTATATCTGGCGGCAAATTTTCATCTGATGCTGCTATCGACGCTGGTGGAAAGCTTTAACAGCATGCCGATTGATGCCAGTTCGTTCAACGGCAATGGCTTTCAGCTGCTGGCGTCCTGGGGTGGCCGCATTTTCAGCGCCGGAGTTCAGCTGTCCTTGCCGATTGTCGCCGCCTTGTTGATCAACAATATTGCACTCGGCATTTTGACCCGCGCCGCTCCCCAGCTCAATATTTTCGGTATCGGCTTTCCGATTGCGATTGGCGTCGGCTTCATCATGATCGCGATAACCCTCCCCTACCTGGCGATCCCGATGGAAAAACTGCTGCATGAAGGCATCGTGATGTCGCGTGAGCTGGCCACGCCGCGCTAGCGGTAGCCGATTGCCGGCCAGAGTTGCCACTTACAGCTGGCAAAATGGACATCAGAGAACCCGCGTGCTGTCGCCACCTGCAAGACTGCCGTCCAAACGAAAAGGCCTGCGGAAAAATTCTGCAGGCCAGAGGCTTCCGAGCACGATTTTAAATGTAATTGAACAGCGACAGGCCGCTAAGCTTGGCAAAGGATTGCTGCGCTGCAGTCAATACTGTCTGCTGCTGCACCATGCTTGAGATCGCCTGGTTATAGTCGAGATCCTGCAAATCAGAAAGTGCTTCAGAAAACTGCAGGTTGCTGTCTTCGCCGAGGCTATCGAGCGAATCGATTTCTTTCAGACGTGTTCCGACTTCAGCTCTGACCGTCAAAATATTGTCCAGCGCATTATCGAGATTGTTGTGCGCAGTGCTGAGTCCATTGGCCAGCCTGGCCTGATTGACCGCGCCGGCGCCATCCATTTTCAATAAGTTGATCAAATCCTTGACAGTGGTGAATACGCTCTGATTGGTACTTGGCGTCACGGAAAAACTGTCTCCATTTGCCGGTGTGCCAGCTATTTCCAGTTGCAGGCCGTCAAACGTGATCGCCTGACCGCTGGTATAGGCATTGCCAGATGATAGCGTCGCGCCGCTGGTTGCATCGAGCACATCGTAGCTTGTCACTCCGGCGGCAACCGTGAATGCCACGCTATAGTTGTGCCCGGTCAGCAGACTTGCATCGGCCACCAGGCCCGAAGAGACGACGCCAGCACCGGCATTGCCGACCGTTGCACTGGTGGCAAAGATGCCATTGCCCGTCTGGTTCATCTCGAACACCGAGTTGCCGCTGTCGCTGAAAGCGATTTGCCTGGCAGCGGCGACTTGCAGCATGCGCATTCCCTGATCGCCGTTATACATTGCGCCGCTGGCAGATTCGGCAAATGGCTTGGTACTGGTTTGAAAGCCGGCAAACAGATAGCCGCCCTGGCCATCATTGGAATTGGCAAGGCCCAGTAATTCATTAAATCGTTCCTGCAACTCGGTTGCAAGATACCCGCGTTCGGTGTTCGAGTACGTACCATTGCCTGCGGCAACCACTTGCGTCTTTACATCTTGCAGCAAAGTGGTCACGCTTTGCAGGATACCTTCTTCCAGCCCCAGCGATGATTTAACGCTTTGGCGATTGATTCCATATTGTGTATTGGCCGATTGCGACTGGCTGATATCGAAGGCCCGGGCTGCCGCAACCGGATCATCGGCGGGCGTCAGCATGCGGCGACCAGTCGCTATCTGCTGTTGCGTGCGCAACAAGCTGGCTTGCAGCTCAGTGAGCTTGGATGAGCCGGCCTGGTACAAGGTATTGGTACTGATACGCATGATATTGACCTTTATTGACCTAGTGACAGCAGCACATCGAATAACTTGCTTGCGGTCTGCATGACCTTGCCGGCGGCCTGATAGGCTTGCTGATAACGCATCAGGTTGGCGGCTTCCTCATCCAGATTGACGCCTGAATCCGATTGTTGCGCCTCGATTACCTGTGCCAGTAGCGCATTTTCCGCATTCTGATTCACATCCACTTCATGGGTCTTGTTGCCAACCATGTTGACCATTTGGCCAAAAGAGGTTTGAAACGAAATGCTGCCGTTGCCAAGTGTTTTTGCCGTCTGCAACGCGCCCAGCAGCAGCGCATTGCGGTTGTCGCCAGTGCCATTTGAATTCGGCCCGACCTGGTATGTGTCGCCATCGGCCGGGTCGCCGCTAATGGTGAAGCTGATGCCGCCGAAACTGAGTGTTGCGCCATCCGTGTAGGGGACTGGTGTGCCGGCAGGATACACGGTGTCGATGCCATTGCTGGTGGCGGTCACCGGCATGGCCGGGAATCCGCTCAGTTCGCCGGCCGTTGCATCAAATGAAAGCGTTACAGCCGGCGTTACACTCGCTGCGGTAAAGGCGGAGCTTATCGCGCCGGCACTGATTTTTCCTGATCCGGCATTGCTTGAATCTGTCGTGGTGCGGATCGGTGCGGCCGCCGCAATTTTTGCAGTATCGGTAATTGCCACGGATAATCCGTAAGCGCCATTGGCAGTCGGCTTGACCAGAAACATATCGCCGGCTGCGAGCGTTCCTGATGTGATGTTGAATTCCAGTCCATCGACAGCCAATGGTAAGGTCGCCGACGAGGTAATCGCGCCGTCGGATACTCGCGTCACCCGATAATCGGCTGGGCCGATATATTCGAAACGGTAATCGCTGATCGTCAGCGCATTCGCGTCAGTGATCGTCGCGCCGATCAATGCCGTACCGGTATTGTTGGTATTGACAGTTACCGCCGGTGAGGCGACATTGAAAAAATCACCGCCCAGCGCACCGTTCAGATCCTGGCCGAGCTGATGCTGGGCATTGAAGGCCATTCCCAGGCCAATGGCAGTGCGGCCGAGCGAATTCTGCACCTGATCCAGCGTCTGCGAACGGAATTCAAGCAAGCCGCCCAGCTTGCCGCCTGTGAGCGAACTTTCAGACAGCGTAACAGTGGTGGCGTTGTTCTGGTAGCCAACCTGGATCCGGCCCAAGTCAGTCGACGATGCAACCGGCGTCAGCGAGAACGCTTCCCCGCTCATTACCAGCGACTGGCCATTGCCGATAAAAACATTGTAGTCATTGCCCTGCTTGACGACGGAAACCTTGATTTCCTTGCTCAGGTCAGAAACCAGTTTGTCGCGTTGATCCAGCAAATCATTGGCCGGTTTGCCGCCATTGCCGGCCTGTACCGTGCTGATCGCATTATTCAGCTTGGCGATTTGCCGCGCATACGAATTAATATTCTCGATGCTGGCCGAGATATCGCTGTTGACGCCCTGGCGCATCTGGCTCAGGCGCTCGTCGGCCCCCTGAAACTGTCCGGCAAGCGTTTGTGCCGATGAAATCAGCGATTGACGCGCAGCGCCTGAAGCCGGCGCTGCGGCAAGCGCCTGCACGCCCTTGAAAAAATCCTGCATTGCGGGAGAAATGCCAACCGTCGGGTCGGCAAACATGTTGTTGAGCTGCTTGACTTGCGAATAATAGGTGCTGAGCGCATTTTGCGAGGTTTGCGAGTTCAATACCTGGGCGGCCAGATACTCGTTATAGACGCGCTTGACGCTGACGACCTGGGTGCCATTGCCGGCGAATCCGAAGCTGGTTTGTGACGGCGTGACGGTGCCCTGCACCACGAGCTGGCGGTTATACCCTTCGGTATTGGCATTGGAAATATTATGCCCGGTGGTATTCAATCCGACCTGGGCTGCAGTCAGAGCTGTTTGACCGATGCTGAGGATATTCGCCATGATGTCGTTTTTTCTATTATGCGTTATCTAGGTTTTCGGCAGATTTCGCATAAACTTTAGCGCCAGCTTCGGCTGGAAAATCATGCCATTGTTGCAACTTCATTCCCTGGCGTGCGAAATCAGGCTGACAAGTTCTGTTCAATGATGCGGGTCAGCTTGGCCGCATAGTTTGGATCGGTTGCGTAGCCGGCGCGTTGCAAGCCCTGGGCAAAACTGCTGGCATCCTGCGCATTGGCGATGACATTTTCATAACGCGGATTCGTCGTCAGCAAACGCGCATAGTCGCGGAAGCTGTCAGCATAAGTATCGTAGGCGCGGAATTTTTCCATTTTGGCGTGCGGCGTGCCATTGATGTATTCGGTGGTTGCCACTTCGACCACCTTGCCCTTCCAACCGCCGGTGGCCTTGATGCCGAACAGGTTATGGCTGTTGCTGCCATCGGCAGCGCGGATTTCCCGTTTGCCCCAGCCGCTTTCCAGTGCCGCCTGGCCCAGCATGAACTTGGCCGGAATCCCGGTGGCACGGCTGGCTTCCTCTGCATGCTGCCCGAGACGGTCCTCGAATGCGCGCACATGCGACTGGCGTGCCCTGGACTTGCCTTCAGTCGGCGCAGATGCTGCGGCCGGCGTCGACATCGGATTGAACAGGCTACCGTTACTGCGGCCGCCATCTTCGTTTTGCAGGCGCAACTGTTCCTGAAACGCCGCAATCTGTGCCTGCCGCGTCGAGTTCAATGTGCCGGGCAAGGTCATGCCGGCATTGGCACTGGTATCTGTGGCGGCTGCGCCTTCCGCGCCCGGCACCGGCGGCGTCACGCCGCGATTGTTCGACAACTGCCGCTCCAGCACTTCGGCCAGGCCGACGCCGCGATTGGCCAGCGTCTGGCTGAGCTGCTGATCCAGCATCGAGGTATACATCTTGGTTTGCTGGCTCTCGAACATGCCTTCCTGCGGTGTCGCTTCGCGCATGCTTTTCATGATCATGTTCATGAATAGCGCTTCGAACTGCTTGGCGGCAGCCTTGACCGATTCAGGCGAATTTTGTCTGGCCGACTCGCGCAGTGCGCTCAGGTCCTTGACATCGACCGCGAGTTTTCCGGAAAAATCGACTGAGTTGGTCATGGCGATTGCCTTAAATGATTTCCAGCTCGGCGCGCAGCGAACCGGCCGCCTTCATCGCCTGCAGGATTGCCAGCAAGTCCTGCGGCGTGGCGCCAATGGCATTCAGCGCCTTGACCACTTCGGCCAGCGAAGCGCCGCCTTTCAATATCATGACCTGGCCCGGCTCCTTGCGGATGTCGATTTGCGAAGTTTGGGTAACCACTGTCTGGCCGCCCGAAAACGGCGCCGGCTGGCTGACGGCGGAATCGGTATTGATGACAATCGACAGGTTGCCGTGCGATACCGCACAACTGTCGAGCGTCACCGCCTGGTTCATGACCACCGAACCGGTACGCGCATTCAGAATCACCTTGGCCACCGTTTGCGCCGGCGTCAGGCTGATGCTTTCCAGAGCGCCGAGAAAAGCCACCCGTTCGCTGTTGTTGAGCGGCGCACTCACGCGGATCACCCGGCCATTCTGGGCAGCAGCGGTATTGGCGCCGAAACGCTGGTTGACGGCATCGACCACCCGGCTGGCAGTGGAAAAATCGGTATCGTTCAATTCCAGGAAAACCGCGTCGCCCTGGCCGAGCGCAGTCGGTACTGCCCGTTCCACGGTGGCGCCGGAAGAAATGCGGCCGACGCTCAAATGATTGACCTGTGCCTTGCTGCCGCTGGCCGCAGCGCCGACGCCGCCGACCAGGACATTACCCTGCGCCATGCCATAGATCTGGCCATCGGCGCCTTTCAAAGGCGTCATCAACAAGGTGCCGCCGCGCAGGCTCTTGGCGTTACCCATCGAGGACACCGTGATATCCAGCGTCTGGCCGGGTTGCGCAAAGGCCGGCAGCGATGTGGTTACCATCACTGCCGCGACGTTTTTCAATTGCAAGGAGGTGGCCGGCGGCAGATTGACGCCCATCTGCTGCAGCATGCTCATCACGCTTTGCACCGTGAATGGCGTTTGCGTGGTCTGGTCGCCGCTGCCGTCCAGGCCCACTACCAGGCCGTAGCCAATCAACTGGTTTTGCCGCACGCCCTGAATGCTGGCCAGATCCTTCAGCCGTTCCGCATGGCTGGGTGCTGCACTCAGCCAAAGCGCACAGGCGGCCAGGCCCAGCATTTTTCTCAGGCGTGATGGCGAGGCAGTCAGGATATGCATGATAAGTTCCGGTTTGCGAATCATTACAGCGGTATGACGCTCAAGAAGAAACGGGTCACGATGCCCATCATTTCTGTCGGGTCGATATGGCTGTTGGTACGGTATTCAATACGGGCATCTGCCACCTGGCTCGACAGGATATGGTTACCTTTGGCGATATTGTCCGGATTGACGATGCCGGAAATGCGGATGAATTCAGTGCCCTTGTCAAAGGCTACTTGCTTTTCGCCGCTGACCACCAGATTCCCGTTTGGCAGCACATCGGTCACGGTCACGCCGACCGTGCCGGTGAAATTGTTGCTGGAGCTGGTTGCGCCTTTTTCCTCAAACTTGTTCGACGATGCGGCGCCGGCGCCCAGCTTGCCGAGCAAGGAGGCCGGCACGCTGAACAGCGACGTGATTGCCGAATCGGTGCTGCCGGTCTTGCTGCCGGAGTTGGCGCCAGCCTTGGTGGCACTGGTGCGCTCGCTGATGGTCATGGTCAGGATATCGCCGACATAGCGCGCGCGGCGGTCTTCGAACATCGGCCGGTAGGATGCGGTCTGGAAGATCGCGCCATTCGCCTGCTGCGGCGCCTCCTGCGCCAGCGGCCGGGCAGTGGTTGGCCCCTGCACGATGGTCTTGGGCGTCATCGCACAGCCTGCAAGCAGCACAGTTGCGGCGATCGCGAATATCAGGGATTTCATGCTAGTTCGCTTCCTTTGCCCACATCACATCTGTGACAAGCGCTGCAACATCTGGTCCGACGTGGTGATCGCCTTGCTGTTGATCTCATAGGCGCGCTGGGTCTGGATCATGTTGACCAGTTCCTCGACCACGTTCACGTTCGAAGTTTCGGTGTAGCCCTGCAGCAGCGTGCCGGCGCCATTGGTGCCGGCGGTGTTGGTGTTCGGCGTGCCGGAGGCGCTGGTTTCCATATACAGGTTTTCGCCTTTGCTTTCCAGGCCGGCTGGATTGACAAAAGTGGTCAATTGCAGTGCGCCCACCTCGACCGGCGCGGCTGCGCCCTGCTGCTGCACCGATATCGTGCCATCACGGCCGATGGTGATGCTCTGCGCATTGTCGGGAATAGTGATTGCCGGCTGCAACACAAAACCGCTGGAAGTCACCAATTGGCCCTGGCTATCCACCTGGAATGAGCCGTCACGGGTATATGCAGCAGTTCCGTCAGGCATCAACACCTGGAAAAAACCATTGCCCTGGATTGCCACATCCTTGCTGTTACTCGTCTGCTGCAAATTGCCCTGAGTAAAAATGCGTTCGGTGGCAACCGGACGCACGCCGGTGCCGAGCTGCAGGCCGGACGGCAACTGGGTCTGCTGCGATGATTGCGCGCCAGGCTGGCGTATGGTCTGGTACAGCAAGTCCTCGAACACTGCGCGCGAACGCTTGAAACCAGCCGTGCTGACATTGGCGAGGTTGTTGGAAATTACATCCATCTGCGTCTGCTGCGCGTCCAGACCCGTTTTGGAAATCCATAGTGAACGTATCATTTTTTTCTCCAAAAACCTGCGGCGTGTTCAACGGTGCCGGTCAATTACCAGTACCGCACAATGTCATTATGTCGCGACCAGGCCTAGCTTAAAGACAGAAGCTGAGAGGCTTTGCTGGCGTTATTCTCGGCGTTCTTCAGCAAACTCATATGCATCTCGAACTGGCGCGCCAGGCTGATCATATTGACCATTTCATCAACCACATTCACGTTGCTGCCCTCCAGCGATCCGCCGGCGACCACCACATTCTCGTCGGCATCCGCCGCCTCGCCGCTTGTCAGGCGGAACAGGCCATCGTCGCCGCGGGTCAAGCTGGCTGGTTCGGGATTGACCAGCTTGATGCGGCCAAGCACGATGCTAGTAGCCGGCGTGGCGCCGTTGACCACGCCTGACACCGTGCCATCCTTGGCAATCATTATCGTCGTATCCGGCGGCACGCTGATCGGCCCGCCATCGCCCTGCACATTCAAGCCGCTTTGGGTTTGCAAAAGACCGTTTTCATTGAGTTTCAGGCTGCCGTTGCGGGTATAGGCTTCCGAGCCGTCTTCCCGCTCCACCGCAATCCAGCCCTGCCCCTGTACCGCGACATCCAGCTCGCGCCCGGTATGCTGTACGGCCCCGGCCCGCAAATCGGCGCCGACCGTCGAGTCCACCACATAGGCACGCGTGGCCAGTTCCGCACCAACCACCGGGACTGCCCGGAATGAATCCAGCTGGGCGCGAAAACCGGTGGTGGTGGCATTGGCCAGATTGTGCGAAGTCGTGGCCTGCTGTTCCAGGATATGTTTCGCGCCAGTCATGGCGGTATAAATCAGGCGATCCATTTTTTTCTCCTGTGATCGGCTTTCATCGAAATTGCCGAAGGCCGATCAGTCAAGCGTCAATCGACGTCAGTCATTACCTCAGGTTCACCAGCGTCTGCAACACCTGGTCCTGGGTCTTGATGGTTTGTGCATTGGCTTGATAGATGCGCTGCGCGGTAATCATGTTGACCAGTTCGGACGTCAAGTCGACGTTCGAATCTTCCACCGCCGCCGACTGCAATACGCCGAGCGCGCCGGAGCCGGGGCCGCCCACCAGTTCCTGGCCAGAAGTGGCAGTCGCCGCCCAAACGTTATTGCCCAGCGGCTGCAAGCCATTCGGATTGGTGAAGTTGGCCAGGACGACCTGGCCGAGCGTCGCCGATTCGCCGTTAGTATAGCGGCCGGTGATGATGCCATCGTTGCCGATGTTAAAGCCGGACAAACGGCCGGACGCGAAACCATCCTGGTTCATCGCATTGACGCTGAAGATCGAGCCGTATTGGGTGGTTCCATCAAAATCAAGACTGATGCCGGCAGCGCCGCCAATCGGGCTTTCTGCGCCGGTGACAACCGGCAACTGGATATTCGCAAAAGGCAAGGTAGTCGCCCCGGTGTCGATCGTGCCGTCCGACAGGAACGTCAGCGTACCGATATTGCCGCCAGCCGGCGCCGGCAACAACGTACCGTCCATCGATGCATACACTTCCCATGTCGCCGGATCGGTAGGTGTCGCCGGCAATGGTGCAGTCTTCACGAAAAATGTCTGCATCACATGCGAATTGCCGAGGCTGTCGAACACGGGAGTCGCGGTGGCACTGTGATAAGTGGTCGGATCGTTGATATCGAACGGATCGACAGTCTGGTCAATCGCCACCTTGCGCGAATCCAGGTTAAGCAAAGCGGTGACTGCGGAAGTATCTTGCGGCGCCAGATCGGCGGTATTGATGTTCAGATCGGTCGGTGCGCCGGTCGCCAGCACGCCTTGGGCATTGGCCACATAGCCAGTCAAACGGGCGCCGTTGGCATTGACAATGTAGCCACTCTTATCCATCTGGAACTGGCCGTTGCGCGCATAGCTGACCGTCCCGTTGTCGCTCATCCGGAAAAAACCGCCGCCATTGATCGCGATGTCCAGCGGGTTGGCAGAACCGGTGATATTACCCTGCGTGAATTGCTGGGCGACCGTGCCGACTTTGACGCCGATACCGACCTGGCTGGTGCCGGCGCCGGTCAGCGAACTGGCGTACACATCGGCGAATTGCGCCTGCGATGCCTTGAAGCCGACCGTACTGGAGTTGGCAACGTTGTTGCCGATTGCATCCAGACTTTTCGATGCTGCACTCAGACCACTCAAACCTTGTTGGAAACCCATGATAATCCCCTCTTATTGGATATGTTGTGCCGAGAAATTACAGAATCTGCCGGATATCGGCGAAATTGACTTCGCCGATACCCGGCACGTTGATCTTGATACCCTGGCTGCCGGTGGAAACACTGGCAACCTGGCCGAAGCTCAATGCTTTTGCGCCAACGCTCTGCTCGCCGACCGTCGCCTTGACTTCAAATGTATATTTACCGTCCGCCGCTGGAATGCCGGAATCAGTGGTGCCATCCCAATGCAGCGGGTAAGTGCCGGCGGCCTGGTTTTCCAGATCGAAGCTATGCACCGCCTTGCCAGCGCCATCGCGAATCGTCACCTGCACCTTGTCGGCAGGAGCGTCCAGTTCGATTCCCATCAGCGCCTGTCCCTCGGCCAGTTCCAGACTGTCTCCCTGCACCAGCACGCCATGCCCGATCATGCCGGTTGCCTGAAGCGTCTGGCTGGATTGATAGCTTCCCATCAGGGACTCGAGCGTGGAATTGAGCTTTTCGATGCCGCTGACCGTCGACAACTGGGCCAACTGACTGGTCATCTGCGCATTGTCCATCGGGTTCAACGGATCCTGGTTTTTCATTTGGGTGACCAGCAGCGTCATGAAACGGTCCTGGGCAGCGGCGACTTCATCGGTTTTTTTGGCGGCCCGGTTGCCATTCACTGCAGTCAGCAAGTTGTCGGAAACGCCACTGTTTTGTATGGTAGTCATTCAAGCTTCCTTTCTTACTGGCCCAGCGCCAGTGTCTTCAACAGCAGCGTCTTGGCTGCATTCATGGTATCGACGTTGGTTTGGTACGAGCGCGAAGCTGAAATCATGTTGACCATTTCCTCCACCACGTTGACATTGGGCATGGCGACATAACCCTTTTCATCGGCTTGCGGATGCTTCGGGTCGTACATCATTTTCGGCGGCGAGGCATCTTCGACCACCTGCAGCACCTTGACGCCGGCAGCTTCCGGCCCTGCCATCTGGACCGTGGAAAACACTACCTGCTTGGCCTTGTAAGTCTCGCCGCTGGCACTGGTGGTGCTGTCGGCATTGGCGATATTGCTGGCCACGACATTCAGGCGCTGCGATTGCGCGCTCATGGCCGAGCCGGCGACATTGAAGATATTAAAAAGTGACATGATTATTGCCCCTGAATAGCGCTCATCATTTTCTTGATTTGCGCGCTGATTAAAGTCAGTCCGGCTTCGTAGCGAATCGCGTTGTCGGTAAACTGGTTGCGCTCGGCATCCATGTCGACGGTATTGCCGTCAATATTGCCTTGCCTTTCATTGCGATACAAAAGCGGCGCACCGCCGACCATATTGTCATTGCGGCTGCTCAAGTGCACTGCGGTAGTTTTCGCCAGTTCAGGCGCCTGCGATGAAGTCTGGCCGCTCTTGGCCAGCGCACCCTTCAGCGCACTGTTAAAATCGATGTCGCGTGCCTTGTAATTGGGCGTATCCGCATTGGCGATATTCGACGCCAGCATTTGCTGACGCTGGGCCCGCAAATTCAATGCGGTTTCATTGAAACGCAGATATTCATCGAGCTTTCCAATCATCACACCCTCCGGTACACCGGCTAAAGAATCCGACACTTCAGCCGATAATGGTTTTGTATAGGCTGGATCTTACGCAGTCAAATGGCGACTTGATCGGCTGATTAACATGCAAAACCCCGGCTTATTCTCGGTTTTGAGCGCTGCCGCTCCTCGTATCATTGATCGGGTAATGAATCTTCCCGAGCAGGCAGCATGAAACTGTTTATCAAGCCAATTCTTTCGTCGATTGCACTGCTGCTGGCAAGCACCGCAGCCGCGCAGCAAAGCGCCAGTTCCAAACAGGATCCGGCAGTCATCCGCACGGTAGTTGAACATTTTCTGCGCACCCAGACCGCCGGCTTGCCGGGACAGGTCAGCATCACTGCCAACACTATCAATCCGCGCTCCAAGCTGGCTGCCTGTGCCGCTCCGGAACCCTTCATGCCGCCCGGCAGCCGTGTCTGGGGCAGAACCACCGTTGGCGTGCGCTGTACCGTGCCGGTGGCATGGACTGTATATATTTCAGCAACAATCAATGTCGTGGCCGAGTACCTGACGGCAGCCGCGCCGCTGGCGCAGGGCCAGTTGGTCGGTCCGCACGACATCGCCAAGGTCAGGGGCGATCTGACGCTGCTGCCGGCAGGCATTCTGACCGACCCGTCACAAGCCATCGGACGTTCGCTGACCTTGTCGCTGCGCGCCGGCACGCCGTTGCGCCAGGATGCATTGCGCGCCCAAGCGGCAGTGCAGCAAGGACAGACGGTGCGCCTGATGTCAGCCGGCGCCGGCTTCCGGATCTCGTCCGAAGCCAAGGCATTGAACAATGCTGCTGCAGGCCAAATCGTTCAGGCGCGCACCGCAGCCGGCCAAGTCATCAGCGGCATAGCGAAAACCGGTGGCATTGTGGAAGTAACTTATTGAAAACAAGGAAGAATTTTCTGGTTGGACGGATTAAACAATGGTAAATTCAGTCCTAAAGTTTATGCGGATAGTGCCGTTATATGGGCATGACAAGGGGTAAAACGCCCCAACCAGACAAGGACCTATCGTGAAAATCGATAACTCAATCAAGAAAACCGGCAGCCTGCCAGTCGGCACGGCAGAAACCCGGGGCGGCAAAGGTGCAGATAAAACCGCCGGCGTCGGCAAGACGACTGCCGGCACAACGCAATCGAGCGTACAGATATCGTCGCAGTTGCAGGCGCTAGCCGGCAGCAATGGCGTATTCGATGCGCAAAAAGTCGCGGAAATCAAGGCCGCGATTGCAGAAGGCCAGTTCCAGGTCGATCCGGAAAAGGTCGCCAATGGATTGCTAGATACCGTCAAAGACTTAATCCATTCCCGTAAGGCATAACATGAATGCATCCGGCAACAGCCCTGCGCACAGTCTGCATGAAGAAAACCATGCAGCGCGCACCCTGCTCGATTTACTGAAAAAAGAGCAGGCGCAACTGATTGCTGCGAATATCGAAGGATTGACGACGCTAACCGAGGAAAAAAACCGGCTGGTGTCGGAAATGGCTGCATTGGCCGCGAAGCGCCACCAGGCATTGGCTACGGCCGGTTATGAAGCGAAAGAATCGGGCATGCAAGCCTGGCTGGCCAGTATGCCCAGCGCGACCATCAGCGAGGCCTGGAACGAATTGCTGGCGTTGGCCACGGTTGCCAAGGAATTGAATCGGACCAATGGCTTATTGATCGGCAAGCACCTGGCCCGTAACCAGAATGCCTTGAATGTGCTCAAGGGCGGCCCGCAAGGCCAGAGCCTTTATGGCCCCAACGGCCAGTCGACGGTCAAGACCACCATCCGCGGACTCGCCATCGGCTGAGTTGCGCAATTATCTTGGTGCGATCGTCGCAGACCGGCCTGGCCGGTCTTTTTTTATCTGCCGAACTGGTTTACCCCGGTTTCACCGCGGTGCGCGCCATCGGCATGGCGAAAATCCGCAAGAGCTTTTGCATGGCCGGGGCCAGGTTCATCCAATGCACGCTTTTATTGATATTCAGCGTTGACGTCCCTACCTTGACGTTGCGCCACACTCACCGTCTGCGATGGTGCGATTGCGGGTCAATCTCCGGCATCCGGATCAAATGGTACTTCGGTAATTTTTTCCGGCAGCGCAGCCAGGATCATGATTTCCACCCGGCGGTTACGCAGGCGCCCTTCGACCGTCTCGTTGGGCCCGACCGGGAAATTGGCGCCATGGCCAACGGCGGTCAGCCGGTTATCCGCGATGCCATTGTCGACAAACAGCCGCACCACGCTGCTGGCACGCACACTTGACAATTCCCAGTTGGAGGGAAATAGCGCAGTGCTGATCGGTAAATTATCAGTGTGCCCTTCGACCTGCAGCACGTGGCTATCGTCCTTCAATATCTGTGCAATCGCCTTGAGCGCTTCACCCGATTCGCCGGTCAGTTTCGCATCACCCGGCGCAAACAGGATGCTGGCATTGATTTCAACTTTAACGCCACGACTGGTTTGCGTCACGCGCACAATGCCCTGGTTAACCAGCGGCGCCAGCGCCGTCTGGATCCGGCCCGCGATATCGGTCATTGCCTCGCGTTCGCGCCGCAAGGCGGCGGCTTGACGCTTCTGTGCCGGCGTCAGTTTGCGGAACGTCAAAGCCGGCTGGCGTTCGGTCGAGACCTGTGTCGTGGATATCGCTGGGGCCGTGCCAAATGCCGCACCAAGAGCATTGGCGAGAATCCGGTACTTGCCTTCGTTAACCGATGAAATGGCGTACATCACCACAAAGAAGGCAAACAGCAGCGTAATGAAATCGGCATACGAGACTAGCCAGCGCTCATGGTTCTCATGCTCTTCTTCATACTTTTTGCGGGCCATGATATGCCTTGTTAAGCGTCGGCCCGGCTATTGCCGGTAGGCGCTCATGCGCTCTTGAAGAATGCGCGGATTATCGCCCAGCGCAATGCCGAAAAAGGCGTCGATCAACATTTCTCGCTGCGTGACCTCTTGCATCACAATCGATTTCAGCTTGTTGGCGATCGGCAGAAACACCAGGTTGGCCAATCCGACGCCATAGATGGTGGCCACGAATGCCACTGCAATGCCGCTGCCGAGCTGGCTCGGATCGGCCAGGTTTTCCATCACGTGAATCAAGCCGAGAACGGCGCCGATGATGCCGACCGTGGGCGCGTAACCGCCGGCGGCTTCCCAGACCTTGACTGCCTGTCGTTCGCGGCGCTCGTAGCTGTTCAGGTCAACTTCGAGGATTTCCTTGAGCTTGAATGGATCGATGCCGTCAATCAGCAAGCGCAAGCCCTTGGCCTTGAACGGGTCTCTTGTGCTGTCAAGATAACGCTCCAGGCTCAACAAGCCGTCACGACGCGCAATCGTGCTCCAGGTCGTGATTTGCTGCTCCACCGCAGCTGAAGCATCAGGCAGCGGCGCAAACACCAATTTGGCCATGCGCACGCCGCGTACAAAATTCGGCATGCCGCTTTGCAGCAGAACGGCACCGAGTGTGCCGACTGCGACGATCACGAACGCCGCCGGCTGCACCAGCGAGCCGAGGTGGCCGCCCTCGATCAGCTGGCCGACCAGCAGGCCGCCCAGCGCCAGCACGATGCCGGCTAGGCTAGCCCAGTCCACGCTCTCTCCTTAAGAAAGGTGCGCAGGCGGGCGACCGCCTGGCTGTGCAACTGGCTGACCCGCGACTCCGATACATTCATCACCGCGCCGATTTCCTTCAGATTCATTTCCTGTTCATAGTAGAGGCCCATCAGGATTTTTTCACGCTCCGGCAATGCATTGATGGCGTCAATCACCGCGTCACGAAAACCGGTATTCATCAGGCTTTGCAGCGGATCGTCCGACTGGTCGGTGCAGTATCGGTCCAGGAAATGTTCGTTCCCCTCACCCTCGTGGAAATCTTCGTAATACACCAGCTGGTGGCCGCCGTTGTCATTCAGCAGGTTCTGATAATCTTCCAGCGACAGCTTCAACTGCTTGGCTACCTCGGTTTCCAGCGGCGGCCGGCCCAGGCGCTGCTGCAGCGCATTCATTGCTTCCTCGATCTTGCGCATGTTTTGGCGGATACTGCGCGGCAACCAGTCGCTGCTACGCAATTCGTCCAGCATCGCACCGCGGATGCGCTGTACCGCATAGGTCTCGAACTGGGCGCCATGATTGTCTTCATAACGGTTAACCGCATCCAGCAAACCGATCATGCCGGCTTGGATCAAATCATCCACTTCCACGCTGGCCGGCAGCTTGGCTTTCATCTGGTGCGCAAGTCGCTTGACCAGCGGCGCATGCTCTTGCAGCAGATGATTCTTGTCCGATTTTCCATGCGCTGTATACATCGATATCTTGAAATCCTGTTTTTATTATCCAGCCATTTGCATGCCGCCCATGCCCGACATCTGCATATCCGCCAACGTGCAGCGCCCGGCCAGACGCCTGAAGGCAACGGATGCTCCGGCCAGCGGAAAGGCGTCGATCACGGACCGCCCGAGGCTGGCCGCGCGCTGCAAATGTTCATCGACCGGCACCGATCCCATGAACGTCAGCCGGGTCGCCAGATAACGGCTGGCAGCCTGCGCCATGTTGTCATACACAATTTTTGCTTCCTGCTCGCTGGCCCCGGTCACGAGTACGCCAAACGGCCGGCACCCCAGGCTGGCATTGAGCCGCTTGATGATCGAATACGCAGACTTGATCGAGGCCGCATTATTCGATACCTGCACCACGATTTCGCCGCCAATCATCGCCGGTAGTGAAAACGAATCATCCTGGTCGAGATCGCCATCCACTACGACGATGTCGTTTTGCCTGGCCAGCGTGATGAAGGCCTGGTTTAAACGCCGCATCTGCAACTCGTCCTGACGAACGCTGTGCAGCTGCGTGCGCGCCTGCATCGTAGCATGCGCCAGTCGAGCGATGTTAAAGCCCTGCGACACGACCTGCACCACCTCACCCATTGGCCGTTCTTGACGCGCCACTTCGAGTAGCGTGGCCCGGCGTGCCCCCTCTCCATTAAAATATCCGGATCCGATCCCGCCGGCGGCGGTACGCGCATCCAGCAACAGTACATCGCTGCCGCAGCGCACCAGCGACGCGCCCAGATTCGTCAGCATCGCATTTTTTTCATTGCCTGGCAACGCCGACAAAAAGGTGAAGATGCGCGGCCTGGGTCCGGCCAGCATGCGGCGCAGGCCTTCGGCCTGGTCGGTACTGAAATTAGCCAAGGGACACCTCGCGCAAACCTGCATCGTTCATGTGGCGGGCGGCATTGGCCACTACCAGCGGCAATTCGGCATCGCGGTACTGGAACGGCGCGGTTTCACGCTTGAGCTTGAAGGCACGGTCGACCAGGTAATCCTTGTTGGCCACATGCAGGTCTTCCGGCACACGCTGGCCGTTGGCGACGTAATACAGACGCAGTTTCTGGCGGATCACCACATCCAGCACGCTGCCGACCGTCGCTGCCTCATCCAGCTTGGTCATGATGCAGCCGGACAGGCCGGCGCCCTGATACGAACGCACCACTTCATTCAAGGTCTCGCCGGTCGAGGTCGCCGACAGGCACAGCAGCCGTTTGACATCGGTGCCGGTGCCGGACAGCATGGCAATCTGCTCGGCGACCATCTGGTCGCGCTGGCTCATGCCAACCGTATCGATCAACACCGTGTGCTTGTTTTTCAATTCGTCGAGCGCAATGCGCAGGTCGGTTTCATCCTTCACCGAATGCACCATCACGCCAAGAATCTTGCCGTAAATGCGCAGTTGCTCGTATCCACCGATACGATAGCCGTCGGTGGTGATCAGCGCCAGCTTGCCGGCACCGTGGCGCATCACGCAGCGCGCGGCCAGCTTGGCCGTCGTGGTGGTCTTGCCGACGCCTGTCGGCCCGACCAGCGCATACACGCCGCCGTTTTCCAGAATTTCATTTTCATTGCCGATGGTTGCCAGGTTGCGCGCCAGCACAGAGCGGATCCAGGCCATGCCGCTTGCCGAGGTGCCGCCCGCCGGCAGCTTTTCGGTCAGATAGCGTGCCAGGCTGGCGCTAAAACCGGCTGCCAGCATTTCGCGCAAGACGACTGACTTGACCGGCTCGCGCTGCTGCTGGCTGCTGAAGGCAAGCTCAGCCAATTGCGACTCCAGCATGCCGCGCATCGAACGGATCTCGCTCATGACCTTGGCCATTTCGTTGGCCGATGCTTCCTGCACTGCGGCCGACATGTCGCGCGCGGACTGCAGGGTCTCGGCCAGCCGCGCAGCCTGATTGTTTTCGGCTAACTGGCGCGGCGCCAGCGCCGACAGCGTCGATTCCGAGATCGCCGGATGGTCGGCTGCAGGTTCGGCCAGCGAAGACATGTCTTCGGCGGCCAGGGCCAGAATTTCGGCATTGCCATCGACGCTGCGGTTGGACAGGATGACGGCATCAGGGCCGAGCGCATCGCGCACTTTGCGCAATGCTTCACGGGATGTGGTAGCGGTGAATTTTCTTACGTTCATGCGTGGCCTCCAACTAGGCTGGTGACTTTAATGGTTTTGGTTTCAGGAAGTTCGGCATGCGACAACACTTTCAATTGCGGTATCGCACGGCGCAAGAAGCGAGCCAGCAGCGTACGCAGCGGACCCGGCACCAGCAACACCGGCGTCAAGCCCATTTGCTCTTGCTGGCGTGCCGCATTGGCGGTCTGCATGGCCAGCGTATCGGCCAGCCCCGGTTCGATGCCGGCGCCATCCGGACCGCTGGTTTGCAAGGCCTGCATCAACAGGCGCTCCAGCCGGTTATCCAGCGTCATCACTGCCAGCTCATTGGATGACGAAAAGATTTGCTGCACGATCGCGCGGCCTAAGGCAATGCGCACCAGTGCAGTCAGGTCGTTCGGGTCCTGGACCTGCGGCGCATTTTCTGCAAGCGTTTCAATGATGCTGCGCATGTCGCGGATATGCACACCTTCGATCAGCAGGTTCTGCAACACTTTTTGCAGCGTCGAGATCGGCAGCAGTTTCGGGATCAGATCCTCCACCAGTTTCGGCGACTCCT
This sequence comes from Paucimonas sp., assembly GCA_036675285.1. Classification (GTDB taxonomy): domain Bacteria; phylum Pseudomonadota; class Gammaproteobacteria; order Burkholderiales; family Burkholderiaceae_D; genus Paucimonas. The sequence goes on from JAKFFK010000258.1 coordinate 19,570, forward strand.
TGCCGAGGTGGTCCAGCAACTGCTGGACTTCCTGGCGTCCCAGCAGCTCGGCGGCATGGGTGGTAATCAAATGGTTCAAATGGGTCGCCACCACGGTGCCGGCATCGACCACGGTATAGCCCATCGCCTGTCCCTGGTCGCGCATGCCGGCATCAATCCATACTGCCGGCAAGCCGAAAGCGGGGTCCGTGGTGGCAGCGCCTGGCAAGGCGCCGGTTACCATGCCAGGATTGATCGCCAGGAACTGGCCGGCATGGGCTTCACCGCTGCCGACTTCCACGCCTTTCAAGGTAATCCGATAGGCAGATGGCTTTAATTCCAGATTGTCGCGAATATGGACCGGCGGCGACAGGAAGCCGACTTCCTGCGCAAATTTCTTGCGAATGCCCTTGATCCGGCGCAGCAATTCACCGCCCTGCCCCTTGTCCACCAGCGGAATCAGGCGGTACCCGACTTCCAGACCAAGCGTATCGACCGGTACAATATCCTGCCAGGAGGCTTCTTCGGTTTCCGGCTGCGCGACTGCCGCTGACGCCTCGGGCGCGGCTTGCGCCGCCTGCTCCCGCTGCTGCGTGCGCTGCGATATCAGATAGGCACTGCCGCCCAGTACCGCCGCCAGAAAGATGAATGGAATATGCGGCATGCCCGGGATGAGGCCCATGCCGCCGACAATCCCGGCAGTGATGTACATGACCTGCGGCTTGGCGAACAACTGGTTGATCAACTGATTGCCGATATCCTCTTCGCTGGCTACGCGCGAGACGATAATACCGGCAGCCACCGATATAATCAGCGACGGAATTTGTGCCACCAGGCCGTCACCGATGGCCAGCAGCGTGTAATTCTCGATCGCGTCACCAAACGCCATGTTGTGCTGGATCATGCCGACCAGCAAGCCACCGACGATATTGATGATGGTGACGATAATGCCGGCGATGGCATCGCCTTTCACATATTTGCTGGCACCGTCCATTGCGCCATAAAATTCGGCTTCCTGCGATACTTCCTGACGGCGGCGGCGCGCGTCGGCTTCGCCGATCAGGCCAGCGTTCAGGTCGGCATCGATCGCCATCTGCTTGCCCGGCATCGCATCCAGCGCAAAACGCGCACCGACTTCGGCAATCCGGCCGGCACCCTTGGTCACCACCATGAAATTGATCAGGGTCAGAATGATGAACACCACGATACCGACTGTGTAATTGCCGCCGATAAGAAAGTGGCCAAACGCTTCGATCACCTTGCCGGCCGCGTCCGGGCCGGTATGGCCTTCAGTCAGCACCACGCGGGTCGACGCCACGTTCAGCGACAACCGCAGCATGGTGGACACCAGCAGCACCGCCGGGAATGCCATGAAATCAAGCGGCTTGATGGTGTACAGGCTGGTCAAGAGCACGATGATCGACAAGGCGATATTAAAGCTGAAGAACAGGTCAAGAATAAAGGCCGGCAATGGCAGCACCATCATCGCCAACATCATGATGATCAGGATTGGCGCAGCCAGCGCCTTGGAATTCGAGCCGGACAACCAGAGCGGCAGTTTCAGGCTATTCATTGCATGACTCCATTGCTAGCGGGTGCCTGGGATGCCGGGTTCAACGGATCGAGTTGTGCCGGCACATCGATTGCGTCCGGCGTTACCGGTTTGGCGCCCCCATGCTGACGGTAAGCGCGCAGCTGAAACACATACGCCAGCACTTCGGCCACCGCCGTATACAGCGCTTCCGGAATTTCATCGCCCAGTTCGGCGTGGCGGAACAGCGCACGCGCCAGTGGCGGCGCTTCCAGCAGCGGCACCTTGTTTTCTGCAGCGATTTCACGGATTCTGGCGGCGACTTCATCGGCGCCCTTGGCCACCACCTGCGGCGCACCCATCTTGCCGTCGGTATATTTGAGGGCAACGGCATAGTGGGTCGGATTGGTGACCACCACATCGGCATTCGGAATTTCCGACATCATGCGGCGGCGCGCCATCTCGCGCTGCTGCTGACGAATTTTGGCCTTGATTTCAGGATTGCCGTCGGATTCCTTGGCTTCCTGGCGCAATTCCTCGCGCGTCATCTTCAGCTTGTTTGCGTAGTGCCACATCTGATAAGGCGCATCGATCATGGCGATGGCGACCAAGGCGCCAACGATCGAAATAAAGCTGACCAGCAGGATATCGGCAAGATGCGAAGTGCCACTCTGTAGCGACTCAACGCTCAAGCCCAACACCGCATCGATCTGGCTATTGATGACCATCCAGGCCACCGAGCCGACCAGGATGGTTTTGGCGATTGCCTTGCCAAGCTCCATGGCAGAGTTCGCGGAAAACATGTTGCTGATTCCCTGGATCGGATTGAGCTTGCCGAATTTTGGTTGCAGCGATTTGGCGGAAAACAGCCAGCCGCCGATCAGCATGGGTGAACCTAAGGCAGCCAGCATCAACAGTCCTGCAAGCGGCAGGAATGCCAGCATCACATCCGCGAGCTGGGCTGCAATCGTGGTAAACAGCACATTCGGGTCGTAAGCAAGCGTGCGTTCGAACGACAAACCTGAAACCAGCAACCGGTTGATCGGGCGGATCATGCTATCGCCAAACATCCAGATGCCAATGCCGGCCGCCATCAAGACCGTACAGGTAGCCAGCTCGCGCGAACGCGGAACGTCGCCTTCCTCACGTGCCTGTTCAAGCCGGCGCGGTGAAGCTGGTTCTGTTTTTTCGAGATCGCTACTTTCGGACACTGCCGACTCCTATGTTGGCTGCCCGGTGCTGTCGAGATGACGCACTTTCCAGCCAATTAGATAGGATTATTGCCGACAGTGACGATTGGCTATCAATGGAACAGGGAGGGAAACCCCCCGCATTTCACTTGCAACCAAGAAAGAATTAGCGCTGGAAGATGCACTCGGCAAGCTGATGCAAAAACAGGCTGATCTGCAGGGCTGGAAAAACCGGCAACTTGCAGCTGCCGGCATGCCCGATTCACGCTGCGCTGGGAGTATAAAATACTTTGAAAAACAAAATGCCCGTGAAGATATTCACGGGCATTCATTTTGGCCGGATTCGACTGGCACCACTGCCGCAGCGATGCTTACAGCCGCAGGCTTTGCGCCCAGGCCAATGCGGACAGATGCGCTTCATTGACTTGCGCTGCACTGATGAATAGCGAATCTGCCAGGGCGCCGATCGCAGCAGTATTGTTTTTTTCGCAAGCCTCAGCCAGCGACAGGAACGGCCCGTAGATACCCTGGCGTGTCAGCAGTGCTTCAGTGACTTGCTCGGACAAGGGAATGTTTTCCAGTACCTCATCCATCGGCAAACCGACCAGCCGGTCAAGCAATGAGAACATGCCCGCCACAAACAGGTTTTCCGCCTCGTTCTTGGGCAAAAATCCGGTGCCCAGCAATTCGGCAAAGCGCCCGCGAATCACGGCGGTTTGCATCAATACCGGCGACTGTGCGCTAGTGCCGGCAGTTGCCAGCAGCACCGACAGCCAGCGGTACAGCGGCGAATAGCCCAGCATGGTGACGGCATGGCGCAAGGATTGTATTTCCGTGCCCAGTCCGAAGCCGGCCGAATTAATATAGCTCAGCAATTTGTAGGAAAGTGCGGCATCGCGTTTCAAGACTGCTTCAAGCTGGCGCACATCGGTATTTTTGCGGACCATATCCATCAATTGCAGGATCATGCCCTGCACCGGATTCAAGCCGGTTGCCTTTGTTCCTGGCCGCTCGGTCAAGTAGAGATTGCCGACAAAGGCATCCACGCCCAGTGAAGCACAGGAATCGAATTCCTTCCAGTTGCTGATTTGACGCCCGACCATGCCAATCGATGATTGCTTGAGTGCGCCATAAATCTTTGCCTGCGCAGCAAAATCCGCGTCGTGAAAGCTGATTTCGACGCGTGACGCCAGCGCCAGCAGGTTTTTATCCTGCATGATGACTTCTGCATTTCTCAGCGAAATGCCGTAGCCTTCAGCGCGCAATTGCTTGACCAGGCTAGCCGTTTCGGCATCGGCGACGTCTTCCGGGTTCAGCGTCAGTATCGTCTTCTTAGGCGGCAGCGCGCGCAACACCGGATCCCGCAGCAAGGCTGGCGTGGCCTGGATGAACAGGAGATTTTCACCCAGCACCCAATTACCTTCGGCATCAACCAGAGACTCGGCAAGGTAATGCACCAGATCTATTGCATCGTCATCGGTGAGCTTGCTGATATAGCCATCCTGCGGCTGCCAACTCAATTCATAGCCGAGAATGCGTTGTTTCGGATCAAGCAGTGGCTCGCGTACGAGAAAATTTACATCATGCATGAGTTTGTATTGGATAAAAACAAAATTGGATGGCATGGCATAACGCACCATACTATCAAAACAGGACACGCCAAGCTCTTTGTAGAGCTAACCGAGACGTCGTTACTCTTGAAAATCTGCCCAATCAGGTATGACTGGCGCCTGACCGGCTCGGCAACAGATCCGCATCAGCCGCATCTTAAACTTCGAAAAATCACACCCGCTGGACCCGGCATTCTTCATGCGCCAATTTTTTCCAGCTTCTCGAAAATTTTTGCCAGTTTTTCATCCAGCGTGGCTGCGGTAAACGGCTTGACTACATAGCCGTTGGCGCCCGCCTGGGCTGCGGCAATGATATTTTCCTTCTTCGCTTCAGCCGTTACCATCAATACCGGCAATTTCGACAATGCTGCATCGGCCCGGATATTTTGCAACATGGTCAAACCATCCATGACCGGCATATTCCAGTCCGAAATGACGAAGTCGAATTGTTCGCTGCGCAGTTTCGCCAGCGCCATCGCACCATCCTCTGCTTCATCGACGTTGGTGTACCCCAATTCCTTGAGCAGATTCCGAACAATGCGACGCATCGTCGAAAAATCATCAACAACTAAAAATTTAGTATTTGGGCCAGCCATGAATTACTCCATTGATTCTTATAAAAATACAGTGATCGATTTGCATGACAAGCTGGTACAGCCTTTTGCAATCCGGATCAAAAGCATGACGCTATTATGCACCCAAGCAGAAGTGTTTCCAGCAGGAAATGTGTCGTAAAAACACGCGAACCCGTCAAATTTGTCACACAATTTATCAATTGACAATTTTTCCTGGGATATTCATTTTCCCTGACTACAGCAAACCAGCAATCATTACGACTACTGTGAACCATCCTGCGAGCAAATGCAAACAATCAAACTCGTACGGCACGACTGCTATCCGCCGCCAGATAATGCAGCACCCGGCTCGGCAGCTCTACCAGCGGTCCGACCTCATTGGTAGCGCCTACTGCAATTGCCTCGCGCGGCATGCCAAAGACGACGCAACTTGCCTCATCCTGCGCCACATTGTAAGCGCCTGCATGTTTCATTTCCAGCATACCTTGCGCACCATCCTTGCCCATTCCGGTCAGAATCACGCCAACCGCATTTTTGCCGGCACCGACCGCAGCAGAGCGAAACAATACATCGACCGAAGGACGATGCCGATTAACCGGCGGCCCCGAATCGAGCTGGGTCATATAATTGGCGCCGCTGCGCGTCAATAGCAGATGCGAATGGCCCGGCGCAATATACGCATGCCCTGGCAATATGCGTTCGCCGCCGGCCGCTTCGCTTACTGAAATCTTGCACAGGTTGTCGAGCCGCTTGGCAAAAGAACGGGTAAAACCTTCCGGCATATGCTGCGTGATCAGGATACCGGGGCAGTCGGATGGCATTTGCATCAGGAATTCCTTGATCGCTTCGGTGCCGCCGGTAGAGGCGCCGATAATGATCAGCTTCTCGCTACTGGTCAGCGGATTGCGCAGTAGCGGCAAGGGCCCTTCGGCGGTGGCGCCAGGGACCGATGCACGCGGCGTGCTGGCCTTGACGCGCACGCGTGCAGCAATACGGATTTTTTCGGTGATCAGGGCGGTATATTCCAGCATGCCGCTTTCAATCGAAACCTTTGGCTTGGTCACGAAATCGATCGCGCCCAATTCCAGTGCCCGCATGGTGATCTCCGAACCGCGCTCGGTCAGGGTCGACACCATCACCACCGGCATCGGGCGCAGGCGCATCAGCTTTTCCAGAAAATCCAGCCCATCCATCTTCGGCATCTCGACGTCCAGCGTCAGCACGTCCGGATTGGTTTGCTTGATCAGGTCGCGCGCCACCAGCGGATCGGGCGCAACCCCCACCACTTCCATGTCGGACTGGCTGTTGATGATCTCTTTCATGACACTGCGAATCAGCGCTGAGTCATCCACAATCAACACTTTGATTTTCATGCTGCACCTCTCCGGATCCGGCGGTTTACTGCACCCGGGCCATAGTTAAAAAAGTTCAACATCGCCGGCCACTGGTTTCGATTGCAGACGGGTTGCATAGTCTTGCTCCCGGTTGACCAGGGTATTGTTGTTGAGTTGCCTGAGCTTCTTGACCAGCACCTTGCCGGTGCGCGGAAAATAATAAACCTTGCGCGGATGAATATCATTCAAATCCTCGGCAACTACTCGGATACCTTCAGCTTTCAGGTACTGGCGCACGAACTGGGCATTGCGTTCGCCCACATTGATCGCGACAAATCCGCGCAGCACATTGCCACCACCAAATACCTTGGCCTCTAGGTTTTCGCGGTGCGCGCCGGCCTTCAACAAATCGTTGATCAGCACCTCCATCGCATAGGTACCATAGCGCATCGAAGCCGATACCGGGCTGTCGGCATCGCCTCCGCTATCCGGCAGCATGAAGTGGTTCATGCCACCGATGCCGGTGACACGGTCACGAATGCATGCGGCCACGCATGATCCCAACACCGTGACAATCAGCATGTCTTTGGGCGTGAAAAAATATTCGCCGGGCAGGATTTTCGCTGCATCGCAATCGAATGTCCGGTCGTAGTAGATATTTTTCGCGAGTTGTTCGACTGTTGCATTACTCATTGCTGAATTCTCATGCCCGGCGCGACTGCGCCTGGTTCGCCATGCTGACCTTACCGGTCAACTCATATACGGTTTTTCCGCGCAACTTGAATGCATCAGAAATATACAAAAAATTCTCGGAATGCCCGGCAAACAGCAGTCCTTCTGGCTTCATCAGCGGCGCAAAACGGGACAGGATCTTGCCTTGGGTCGGCTTGTCAAAATAAATCATCACATTGCGGCAGAAAATCGCATCGAACGGCCCTGAAATCGGCCAGTGATCCGACAACAGATTCAAGCGCTTGAAAGTCACCAGTTGGCGCAATTCATTGCGCACACGCACCATGCCAGCCTGCGCACCCTTGCCTTTCAAAAAAAACTGCTTGGCGCGCTCGGGCGACATCTTGTCAAGCCGGTCGGCAGTATAGACACCCTGTTCGCCGACAGCCAGCACATTGGTGTCGATATCAGTTGCGATCACCTGGGCCGGCGGGGTCAGCGTACCGAATGCTTCACACAGGGTCATCGCAATCGAGTATGGCTCTTCACCGGTTGAACTGGCCGAACACCAGATGGTGATCGGCTCCTTCAGGCTTTTGACATAGTCGGCAAGCAGTGGAAAATGGTGCGATTCGCGAAAAAACGAGGTCAGGTTGGTGGTCAGCGCATTGGTAAAGGCTTCCCATTCATCGCCATCTGTCGTAGCTTCGAGGCCGTCGAGATAGACGGCAAACGATGTCAAACCGGTGGCACGCAGCCGGCGCGCCAGCCGGCTATAAACCATTTCCTGCTTGCTATCGGCCAGCGCGATGCCGGCTCTTTTGTAGATCATCGCGCGCACGCGCTCGAAGTCACGTAGCGTGAAATCAAATTCCTTGACCGTTTCTACCTTGTGCGATGTTGCCGGTTTCACGCTGTAAAAATCCTTAATAATTGCGTTCATGAACTAACGGACGGGTGGGTCACTGGATGGCTTTTGCATTAATGCGCACCCTCCGGTTGTCTGCTTTGCCTTAAAACTCTTCCCAATCATCGCCATTTCCGCCGGTGTTGACCGGCTTCTTTATTTTTGGCGTCATTTGTGCCGGCGCTCTGAGCGCCGGCGTGCCTGATGCGGGCTTTGTATTTGCAGGTGGCAGTGCCTTTGCCCGCTTCTGCGAGTTCGAGGGCAACGCCCGCGTGCGCGAAGGCGACTCCTGTGCCAGTTTGAAGATCGATACCGCCTGCGTCAATGTCGATGCCTGATTCTGCATGCTCTGCGCTGCTGCCGAAGCCTGCTCCACCAGCGCTGCATTTTGCTGGGTCATTTCATCCATTTGATTGATCGCCCGATTCACTTCCTCGATGCCGGCGCTCTGTTCCTGGCTGGCGGCCGTAATCTCGCTCATGATATCGGCCACTCGCTTGACTGACGTAACGATCTCATCCATGGTCTTGCCGGCATCATCGACCAGCTTGGCACCGGCATCCACTTTCTCGACTGAATCGCCGATCAGGGACTTGATTTCCTTGGCGGCACCCGCCGAGCGCTGCGCCAGGCTCCTGACTTCGGCCGCCACCACCGCAAATCCACGCCCCTGTTCGCCGGCGCGCGCCGCTTCCACCGCAGCATTCAAGGCCAGGATATTGGTCTGGAAAGCAATGCTGTCAATGACGCCGATGATGTCGACGATCTTGCGTGAACTATCCTTGATCGAACCCATAGTGTCGACCACTTGCCCGACCACCTGGCCACCCTTGACTGCGTAATCCGATGCCGACACCACCAGCTGGTTGGCTTGGCGGGCGTTCTCGGCATTTTGCTTGACGGTCGTGGTCAGTTCTTCCATCGAGGAGGCGGTTTCTTCCAGCGAACTGGCCTGGGATTCGGTGCGCGAGGACAGGTCAGCATTGCCCAGGGCGATCTGGTGCGAACCGACGCCAATTGTTTCGATCGCATTGCGCACCTGCCCGACGGTGCGTGACAAGCTGTCGTTCATATCCTTGAGCGCCAGCAGCAACTGGCCGGTTTCGTCACGCGCATCGGAGGCAATCGATTGCGTCAAATCTCCGGCGGCTACGCTTTTTGCAATCCGGACGGCCGCTTCCAGCGGGCGCGAGATGGCTGACACCAGCCAGTAAGCCATCAGCAAACCGATCAGCAAGCCGCCGGCGAGCGCCGCCAGCGACCAATTGCGCACCAAAAGATAAAGGTCCTGTCCACGTTCGAAATCGCTGCGGGCCGTGTCCTGCTGATATTTGATCAGCGCATCGACGCTTTCCTGGGTTGGCTGATAGTGCTGGCTCATCGGACCCTGCATGATTTCCAGCGCCTGCACTGGATTTAAAGCGCGCAATGCAGCAATTGCCGGTGTCAGCCCTTCCTGCACAAACCGCTTGCGTGCTTCGGCAAATTTTTCGGCAAGCTGCTTTTCTTCCGCACTGCTCACGGCTGCCAGATAGGCATCCCAGCCTTGGTTGATGTCGCCAATCCGCTTCTCGACTTCATCGAGCTTTGCGGCAACCATGTCCGGGCTGCTGTTGACAGATTCCGCAATCGACATCCGGTTGCGGTCGATGGTCCTGACGATCAGCTCCAGCCGTTCAAGCGGCACCAGGCGGTCCTGATACATCGACTTCAATGCATCGTTGAAGTAGCTAAGACTGGTCAAGCCGATCACACCGCCACCGATCAAGGATGCGGATAGAAACGCGATCACGAAAATCAGGCGCGATCTGATGGAAATATTCTTGAACATGATGTTCTCCGGATTTTGTCACAATGCATTGCCGGCGTTTACCGCGTGAACTGCATTGCAGCTTGCCATTTCTGCTCAGCGCTTATGCAGCAATCTTGTCAATCAAGCCCATTTCCGCACTCGACATCAGCTTGTCGATATCGATCAGGATCAGCATCCGTTCGTCCAGTGTGCCCAGGCCGATCAGGTAATCGGTATTGAACGCAGTGCCCATTTCCGGAGCCGGCTTGACCTCGCCGGCATTCAGGGTGATGACGTCCGACACGCTGTCGACCACCATGCCGACAATACGTCCGGCAATATTCAGGATGATTACCACGGTAAACTGATCGTAGGTCGGCTCGCCCAGGTTGAACTTGATGCGCATGTCGACGATCGGCACGATGATGCCGCGCAAATTGACCACGCCCTTGACGAATTCCGGCGCATTGGCAATCCGCGTCACTGCTTCATAGCCGCGAATTTCCTGCACCTTCAGGATATCGATGCCGTATTCTTCCTTGCCCAAAGTGAACGCGAGAAATTCATTGCCAGAAATTTCGGCTGCGGATTTGCTGCCGGTTGCGGACATGTTGGTTTGGGTGTTTGGCTGCATGGCTGGGTCCTTATTGGGAATAGATGGATTCGTCGTTCAATTGGCGGCTGGAACGCAACAGCGCAGCAACGTCGATAATCAGGGAGACGCCACCATCGCCCAGAATCGTCGCACCGGAAATGCCGGCCACCTTGCGGTAATTCGATTCAAGATTTTTCACCACGACCTGTTGCTGCCCGACCAGATCATCGACAAACAATGCGCCCTTCTTGCCGTCGGATTCAAGGATCACGACGATACCCTGGGATGGATCGGTGTAATCGGGTTCAATACCGAAAATCTGGTACAGCGGAATCAGCGGCAGATATTCGCCGCGCACCTTGATCACACGTCCCTGGCCGCTGATTTCCTTGATATCGATGGTTCTGGGTTGCAGTGACTCCACCACATACCCGAGCGGCAGGATATACACTTCCTGTCCCACCTTGACCGACATGCCGTCCAGTATCGCCAAGGTCAATGGCAGTGAAATGGAAATCGTGGTGCCGAATCCCTTGAGCGAACGGATGTCGACCACACCGCCCATCGACGTGATGTTGCGCTTGACCACGTCCATGCCAACGCCGCGTCCGGAGACGTCGGTCACTGTCTCTGCCGTCGAAAACCCGGGTGCGAAAATCAGTTGCCACACTTCCGGATCCGGCATTGCATCCGCCACCGGCAAGCCCTGCTGCCTGGCCTTCGCAAGAATCCTGTCCCGGCTCAATCCGCCGCCGTCATCGGTGACTTCAATCACGATATTGCCGCCCTGATGGCCAGCCGACAGCGACAAGCGGCCGGTCTCGCTTTTGCCGGCTGCGGCCCGCACATCAGGCATTTCGATGCCATGGTCAATACTGTTTCTGACTAAATGGGTCAAAGGATCGACAATGCGTTCGATCAAGCCCTTATCCAGTTCGGTTGCTGCACCATGCGTGATGAATTCCACTTTCTTGCCCAGCTTTGTGGCCAAGTCGCGGACCATGCGCGGAAAGCGGGAAAAGACATAATCCATCGGCATCATGCGAATCGACATGACCGCTTCCTGCAAGTCACGCGTATTGCGGGTGAGCTGGCTGACGCTATTCAAGAGCCGCTCATGCAGCAACGGGTCGAGAGCATCGGTGCGCTGCTCGATCATCGCCTGGGTAATGACCAATTCGCCGACCAAGTTGATCAGCTGATCCACCTTTTCGATACCGACCCGGATTGAAGCTGATGCCTCACTGTGTGCCGGCGCCTTTTCCATGTCGCGTCTTGCCGCTGGCTTATGGTCGGCGAACTCATGTGATTCAGCGCCAGACACTGGGATGACGCCAGCCTGCGCTCCATCAGACACATTGCCATTGGCAAGCTGCTGATGCCCCAGCGGCACGAACGGTGCAAAAAACCCGTAGCCCTGGGCATCTTCCTTTTCTTTCTCGTTCACTGCCGATTGCAATGGTTCGAAAAAACCGTAACCTCTAGCGTCGTCGATGCTTTGGGTAGTTGCTTCCAGCGGCTCAAAAAAGCCATAGCCTTGCTGCTCTTCGGCGCTTTTTTCCGGTGCAGCGGCAACGGCGGTAATTTTAAGGTCGGCTGGCTCCATCACGAATGAACAGATGGCAATGATACCGTCCGTGCTCTCGTTCGTGTCCAGCATGAATACGCTGCGCTGGTCTGACTGCACCGATTGGCTGATACTGCCAAGCAAACCGAGTTCGGCTGCCAGTGCATTCACATCGCGCTCGCTCATGACCGGCAGCTCAATGCAAAAACGGTGTGCCTGTCCGGCCGCAAGCATCGCAGGAGTTGCCGGTGCAGGCGATGCTGAAGCTTTGACCGTGGCAGCCTGCTGCGACAGCAATTGCAGTGTCATGCGGACATTGGCAACCGCATCCAGATCGACCGAGGCGCCATGGCGGTGCCCATCCAGTTGCATCTTCAGGATATCCTTGGCTGCCAGGAAGGCTTCGACATGTTCGCCGGTCAATGCCATTTCGCCTTTGCGAATTCGGTCGAGCAGGGTTTCCAGCACGTGCGTAATTTCAGTCAAGTCGGTAATGCCGAACGTGGCCGCGCCGCCCTTGATGGAGTGCGCCGCCCGAAAGATGGCATTCAGGTCTTCCGCATCAGGCTGCAGGATATCGACTGCCAGGAGCAGCTTTTCCATTTCGGCGAGGAGCTCTTCAGTTTCTTCGAAGAAGACTTGAAAAAACTGACTCATATCAATGGTCATGCTTGGACTCCGTCATCTGCGCTGACATTGTTTTCCATTGATTCCATTGCATGTCGACGCGTCATATTGTCAACTAGCCAATGACTTTCTTGACCACCTCGGTCAAGCGTTGTGGATCGAAAGGCTTGACCAGCCAGCCATTAGCGCCTGCCGCCCTGCCCTTTTGCTTCATTTCGTCGCTGGCTTCAGTGGTCAGCATGAGAATCGGCACTTTCTGATAGGCTGACAACGCGCGCAATGAGCGAATCAAGGTCAAGCCATCCATGCGTGGCATGTTCTGGTCGGTCAGCACCAGATCGAATGTTTCTGTTTTGGCCTTTTCCAGCCCATCTTGCCCGTCAACCGCTTCCGTCACCTTGTAACCGGCGGCTTTCAGGCTGAACACCACCATTTGCCGAAGTGATCCTGAATCGTCCACTGCAAGTATCGTTTTTGCCATCATTACTCCTGCTATTTTCATTACTGGGCCAGGGAAAAGCCCGCATTTCCATTCCGGACATTCGTGATTAAAACAATTCGATGTCGCCGCTTTCCATGTGCGTTTGCTGAACCGGCTTCCACAACAAGCTTTCCAGCTTTTCAGCCTGGCTTTCTATGACTGCATTCAGGTTATGCAGTACTTCTGCAACATCATCCGTGCCGGTATCGGGCAGCATGGCTGCACCGCCGGCGCCCAGAACATTCAACACTTCGCGCAATCCGGTCACTCGACGCACCGTTCGACCAATCAATTGCGTGGTCATGTCCTGGAATTGCAATCCGGTCACCGCCGCGTTCACATGCTTGCCAATTTCACCATGGATGGCTTTCAGTCTTTCCGTATTTTCCGGTGTCGGCTTGCCGCCTGCCAGCAGCATATCGACTGTCTGCTGCTGGGTACACACCGCTTCGTGGATTGCCATGAAACTGGCGCCCAGTTTTTCGATGGCTTCGCCAAGCAAAAACGTGGTCTGCATCAAGTCAGTCTCGACTTCCGTCAAATGCTGGTTGCCCTGGCTGGAGACGCCGGACAACAGACGTTTAACCTGTGAACCCAATAATTTTTTTCTTGTCATGAAAAAATACCTTATCACCGGCACCTTCAAATGTACAGGCGGAAACTCGCCGTACCGATGGCCGCTGGCTAGTCTGCGCCCGCCGTGTTGTCTTTCGCCTGTTCATCCACCGCATTCGAGATGACCACGGCGCCGGTTTCTTGCAAGGCAGCCAGTTCAGCCCGCTTGTTCATCACGATAATGCTGATGCGCCGGTTGCTGGGACTAAGCGGATTTTCCTTGTCAAACAAGGTCACTGATGACAATCCAACCACACGCAATACCTTCTTTTCATCCATGCCGCCGGCAATCAATTCCCGGCGCGAGGCATTGGCGCGATCCGCCGACAATTCCCAGTTACTGTAGCCCTTTTCTCCGCTGAAATAAGGTGCGGCATCGGTGTGGCCGGACAGGCTGATCTTGTTTGGCACTTCATTCAGTGCAATGCCGATCTCATGCAGGATTTCCCTGGTATACGGCTGCAACTCGGCTCGAGCCAGTGCAAACATCGGCCGGTTCTGCTCGTCGACGATCTGGATTCGCAATCCATCCGTCGTAATATCCAGCAAAAGCTGTTTTTTATACTGCTGCAGGATCGGGTTGCTATTGATGACTTCCTCGATCTTTTTCTTCAGCGCCTGGAGCCGCTCTCTTTCTATCTTTTCGAGCAATTCACTGGCAGACTTGACGTTATGCGTTTTCTTTTCGCCGGCGCCTTCCATATTCTTTTGCTGAGCGTCCTTGCGGGTCAGGTCCTTGCCACCGCCCGTAATGATGCTGGAGCTATCGCCCGATCCTGAGCCACCGGACATCGCCACCTTCAAAGGCGTCTGAAAATATTCGGAAATTCCCTTGAGATCGCCACTGGTCGTCGAGCCCAGCAGCCACATGAGCAAAAAGAACGCCATCATGGCGGTCACAAAGTCGGCGTAGGCAATTTTCCAGGCGCCGCCGTGGTGGCCGCCGCCTTTTTTCTTGATCCGCTTGATGACAATCGGACGCCCTTCATCAGCCATGTCGATTCCGCCGTTTTTTCGTTATATGCCGATTATTTGGATTTCGAGGCTTTGATATGCTCTTCGAGCTCGATGAAAGACGGTCGCTCGGTCGAGAACAATACCTTCCTGCCGAATTCGACCGCCAGCGCCGGTGCATAACCATTCAGGCTTGCCAGCAAGGTCACCTTGACGCATTCGAACATCTTGGAAGATTCGTGCAGCTTTTGCTCCAGCAGGCTGGACAAAGGTCCGACGAAGCCGTACGCCAGCAAGATGCCGAGGAAGGTGCCGACCAGTGCATTGGCGATCAGGATCCCGAGCTCGGCCGGCGGTATTCCCACCGATGCCATGGTATGCACCACGCCCATCACGGCGGCGACAATGCCGAACGCCGGCAAACCGTCGCCCAGCTTGGCCATGCAATGCACCGGGATTTCGCCCTCGGCATGATGGGTTTCGATTTCATTATCCATCAGGTTTTCAATCTGAAAGGCATCCATGTTCCCGGATACCATCAAGCGCAGGTAATCGGTCAGAAACTCGACGATATGGTGATCGGCCAGAATGCCTGGATACTTGCTGAAGATCGGGCTTTCTTCCGGGGTCTCGATATCGCCTTCAATCGACATCAGGCCTTCCTTGCGCACCTTGCTCAATATCTCGAACAGCAAGGTCATCAGTTCCATGTACAAGGCTTTGCTATAGCGCGAGCCTTTCAGCA
>JAKFFK010000174.1:0-34638 GCA_036675285.1 Paucimonas sp.
GGACCACCCGCTGGTGCAACGGCTGAAATACGAGGATGCAAAATTCGATGACTGGTCGAATATCCTGTTTGACCAGGCCATGCTGGCCGAAGGCGGCGCACTGACCGATCCGGCCGGGTTTGTAAAGCGCTTGAACGAGATGCTGCTCGGGATGACCGGCAAATAAGCGTCAAGCGTAGCAGACCATACAACCCGAACCGCTGTTCTTTGATTGGGCCCCTGTACGCAGGGGCCCAATTTATTTTATCTGCGCTATGACCTTCAACATCCTATAACTCTACAGCGTCGAGAACACGTAAAGTTCGAGCAACTGCGCCATCTTCTTCTGCATATTCTGGCAGGCGGCCGCCAACGAGGCTTGCGTCTGCACCCGGGCCAGTCCACGGTTACAGGCATAGCGATGTCCATGCAACTGTTTGGCATCGGCAAAGCTGCACTCCACCGTTTCCTTGCGCCGCTTGTAGAGTTCCGTGCCTTGTCAGACATGGCGGATGACCACCTTGATGCCTTTGCTGCTTTGCGTGCATTGTTGATCAAGCAGGCGGCACATTGGATTGTTTGTGACTCGTACTCGCGGTATCCCAGACATCCTGAAATGGGTTTGGCATCCTGAGCAGGATGGCCTCCCGATTTCGTCCGTACTCGTCCCATTAAAGCAAACGCCCCCGCAAATTGCGAGGGCGTTCGTTGATTCGTCAGCAGTCTGAGGTGGACCATAAGGTCCACCTTTTTTCATGCAAGCCGGTCCGGTTTCAGAAAGTCACCGGACCGCCAGCCACATCAAGGGCAGTTACCCACGATGTAATAGCCTGCCGAAGTTTGCGCCAAGGTGCTCGTATAGAACATGTTATACAAGCCCATCTTGGTTTTGGAACCAGTCGCGTAAGCATAGCCGCCGGAGGTATATGCGCGGCCTGCAGTGACATGCGCATAATTGCTGGAAGTCGTGGCGGTGCAAACAAACGAAGGCTTGGTGGTTGCCACCACTGCGCTGGACTGGGCGCTGCTGCCGTCAGCATTTACCGATTGCACGGTGAACGTGTACTGGGTTTGCTCAGCCAGGCCTTCTGCGGTAAAGCTGGAGGCCGATCCGCTCGCTGCTGCAGCCGGGGTCACCACGGTGCCAGTGCCGCCGGTACGGGTAACTTTATAGCTGGTGGCGCCGGTGGCATTGGTCCAGGTCAAGCCGATCGTGCTGGCAGTGATCGAAGCCGTTGGAGCCGCCAAGTTGGATGGTGGCACCAGTACTACAGGACCGATCTGGAACGAGGTGGTGCATGGCGCTGGCGCCGCATTGGATGCGCTGTCGACGTTGTCGCTCGCGCTCACGCTCACGTTATAGCTGCCCTTGGCAAGTCCCGTGTACTGCTTGCTGAAGCTAAAGCCGCTGCCTGCCGCGTTGTCGTTGACATTCGACGGGCCGCTGATCGTCACCTGGTAGCCAGTGATCGGGTCATTCTCTGCATCGGTGGCGGTGCCGCTGATGGTGACGGCCGTGGCGGTGCTCGATGCGACCGTCGCCTTGCAGCTGGCGACGACTGGATCCTTGTTGCCACGGGTGACGCGCAGATTGTTATCGAAGAAGAACTGGGTCACATAAGCTGGATAGTTGACGTGGGTGTAATCAACCCAGGTGCCGCCGCCGCTGCCGCCTGCACCGGCCGGCCATGCGTGGGCCATGCCGGTTGCTTCGATGTAGGACACGCGTGGCTGGCCTTTGGTGTCTTTCCACACGCGGCCAACGCTCTTGGTTTCGGTGAAGCTGCCGCCATCAACAGAAGCGCCGTAGGCGACCTTCATGCCGTCGCGGTTGGCCCAGGAATGGGTCGGATCGACAGTGGTGTCACTGGAGCCATTCACCACCGCAGTCAATTGCGTTTGCAGCGCAGTGCTATGAGGGCCAGCGTAAGCCTTGCAATCAGCGGCGATTTGCTGCGGCGTACGGGCTGCTTTGGAACCGACGCCAGCGGTGGCGGCAGTATTCAATGCCGGGCCGGTGTTGATGCCCATGCCGGCGAAGTAATCCGGTGCGACGCAGCCAAGTGCGACGGTCAGGCCGCCACCTGCAGACAAGCCGGTGACATAGATTTGCTTTGGATCAATGTTCAGATTCGGCCGTGACTTCACGGCGTCGATCAGCTTCAGCAGAATCGCTTCATCACGGGTGCTGCGGCTGTGGTTGGCGCCGAACCAGTCCCAGCATGTGCCGTATTTACGGGTAGTCGTGGTGCCGGAAGGCACAGTGGGCGCGATCACGACCATGCCATATTTCTCAGCGGTGTCTTCCCAGTTAAATTTCTTGTTAATAACATTACCCGATGCCGTCATATAGCAGCCATGCAGAGACAGCATCAACGCGCGACCCTCGCCGATGACGGCTGGCGCGGCATTCTTGGGCACATAGGTATAGGCATCCTGCAAACCAAACAGCGTCGTCTCCTTGACCCAGGTGCCACTACCAGGCGTCAAAGCAGATGCGGATGCTGCAATCGTACTCAAGATCAAAGATGCAGCGATCTTTGTGATGTTCCTGTGAAATTGCATGTAGCTCTCCATTGAAATTGACTTCAAAGCGGGAATGGCGATTTAGTCGTGAATTATTTTTTATAGCTGGGCTGGTTATTCACAAAATGAATAACAGCTATTTAGCTTGGCGATATGTTAATTCATACGCATAAAAAATAAGGATGGAGATGGTATTTTTACGGTAGAGATTCGGACTGGTATTTCGGCCAGTCTTAAAAATTGAAAACATCTGCGATGGAATAAATCATCAATATGGCGCAAGTGTAATAGCGCGTTAATGATGTACTCCATCGGCATAGTCAGCATGTAATGCCGGGCTCGACTCTCCACTGCATGAGTGGAGGCTATTGATATTGGTCAACCCGCCCTTCAATGTAATGCGGCTTCGATTTCCTTGCGCGTAATCGCGCCCTCCTTGACGAGAATCTGCTTGCCGGAGCGGTCGTACAGAATGCTGGTCGGGTAACCTCGCGCCTTGAATTGCCTGGCGAGCTCGGCATCTCCCGCGATGATCGGATAAGTAACCTGCATTTTTTCCACGAACAAAGCCACCCGGCGCGGGTTGGGTTCATCGACGGCGATACCGAGGATGATCAAGTCGTCCCGGGATTTGCTTAGTGCTTCGAGTTCCGGCATCTCGGTTAAACAAGGAGCGCACCAGGTGGCCCACAGATTGACCAGCACCCACTTCCCCTGGTGTCCCGCCAACGTGTGCTTTTTGCCCTGCATATCGGTCATGGAAAATGAGGCCGGGGCCGCATGGGCGAACAGAGAAGCAGTTGCCAGCAGCAAGACTAAAAATCGTTTCAGCATCGGTTTTCCCTTCATGGCATGCGCTTTGACTTATGTCATCGCGGACAGGTGGAGCCTATCTGCCCGTCTGCATCAAAACCGTCCGCTCACGCCAATCACAAACGCTTGCTTTGCAGTCAGTTGCACGCCATTGACGTTTTGATATACCGGATGCTGGTAAAAACCATACACCTGCATGTTACTCGCCACCGCATAACTCAGTCCGGGGCTGACGAATACCGACCGGCTGCCGCTATCCGCCGGCTCCGCCTGCGCGCCGCTATCGCGTCGTTTGACGACGGCATTGAGTTGAAGGAGCGCCCCCAACTTGTCGTTGACGCCGTACCGGTATCCAATGTCGGCGCCCAGTTGATTGCCAGGCTTGAAAGCATCATGCTGGTTTAGCGCATGTTGATACTGTGCCTGCGCGAACCAGGAAGAATTGCTTTGGACGAGCTTCTGATGGTAGTACGCTCCGGCGATTAAATCAGTCGTCCCTGTTCCAGGCTGCAGGCTGCGCTCTGCAACGTCCCCCGCAGAATTGGCAACATCGGTTCTGCTGGTCGGCAGCTTCAATCCAAAAGTGACACCGGCCGTACTCGGATGTAACAGATCACCGATTAGCGGGAACTGATACCGCCCCATCACGCGCATATCACCGAGCTCAGTAAAGTTCCATTGATCCAGGATCTGAGCGCCGCGATGATTATGAATATGTGCATGATTGCGGTCGACGATCGGCGCAACCACCGAAATCCCCCATCCGGAAGCAAACATATGGTTATAGCTTGCCACAATGTTGCGATTGATTGTGCTGACTTCATCGTGATGGCGGCGATATTGCCCGATTGCGACATTATCGGTGCCAGCTCGTGGCTGGTTTTGTTGAATATACTCATAACGCAAGTCGAAAGATGAGCCGGAATCGACCGTCGAGCTCTCCGACGTCCAATTGGAATTCACGGTACAAAAGGCCGCTCCGCAGCTGGCAAATGCGAGTGAAGGAATGACGCCGATGGCAGCGGCCACCAGTAATAATCTCGGGGTTTTCATATTCGTATTCATGGCGATGTTGAGTTCCTGTTATGAAGCGATTGCACAATCGGCAGTCATATCTGGTTTGTTACGCCGCTGCCTGCTGTGATTAAAAGACTGGCTCCGTACATGAACAAATCATATAGCCGAGGTCCATTTTAAAAATTAACATGAATCAATTTTTAAAAATTAGCAGAGTTATTTATCACCAGACCGGGTGGCGTGACATGCGATGGAAGCGCTGTGGAAGCAAGGCTTCTGCAATACTGATTTCAGCACCCGGCATGGCCTGCCAGTATCAGCGCTTCAAAATGCAGTTGACGACGATAGCGGTGCCGGCTGCCTTTGGCTTGCTCGTTGAACTGATGATTTGCGAGGTGCCTCAGGGCTTTCGGGATCGCGCTGGGTGGCTTCAGGCTGAATATCCTGGCCTGTGAAGAATCATTTATGGTGCCGGCGCACAGACGACATCAGCGAAATATCATCCAGAATCGGAATGATCGCTAACAAGAGCAACAGCAAAGCCAGCGGCACCGTGGCAATGAAGCCGAACGCCTTGAATCCGATAGCGCCGGCAACGCCGCCAATAAAAAACATGGCGAGGATCAAGCCATGGATCAGCAGGCGGTCGCGGTCGGCTGCCACGTAATGATCCGATCCTGGTTCATGGTGCCGGTTCCAGTAAAACAGCTTGCCGAGTTCAATGCCCAGATCGGTGACCACCCCGGTGACATGCGTGGTGCGGATTTCCGCGTGCGAAATCTTGGTGACGATTGCGTTTTGCAATCCCATGATGTAACACAGCAGCAGCACGGTGGCTGGAATGAAGACCGTCACGAATGCTTCGAGGTTGGCCCCCAGCAGCCCGAATACCATCAGCAGCACCGCTTCGAGCGCCAGCGACAGCGCGTATTCGCTATGCATCCTGCGGTGGCGCGCCCAGTTGATCATGATCGCAGTGGTGGCAGCTCCGGCAATGAATGCCGCCAAGGCGAAGATACCGGCAATCGCCAGTACTGCATTGCCCAGCACCAGATTGTCGGCCACCGACGAGACAATGCCGGTCATGTGCGAAGTATATTGTTTGATGGCCAGGAATCCGCCAGCATTGACGGCGCCGGCCACGAACGCCAGAAACAGGCCCAGTTGGCGGTTGGCGCGTCGGGTTCTGGTACGGCCTGTCAGCCGGCGCAAGAAAGATACAGGCATGCTCGAATTCGGTACGGTAGATAAAAACGGCAGATGACGAACAGTGTAGCGCCAATTCGCGCGAGTCAGTAACTTCGGCAATCGGGTTGGTATAATCGGCCAATGTCCAATGTCCCTCTGCCTGCACTGCTGACCGGCTTAGCGCCGCTTGTCAATCCAGCCACGCGCACTTTGATCCTTGGCAGTTTTCCCGGCGAAGCTTCGCTTAAAGCGGCTCAGTATTATGCCCATCCGCGCAACCAGTTCTGGCGCTTGCTGTCGGCGGTTCTTGAAGAAGACCTGACCAGCCTTGCCTATGAGGCAAGGCTGGCACGCCTGCTGCAGCGGCGCATCGGCTTGTGGGACGTGATCGCCGCCTGCGCGCGCGAGGGCAGCCTGGATAGCGCGATCCGCCATGCCCAGGCCAACGACTTCGCCAACCTCAGGCACCAGTGCCCGGACTTGCGCCAGGTATGCTTCAATGGCAAGGCCTCTGGCAAGGCAGCACCAATGTTTGCCCAGGCCGGCTTTGCCACACTGGTGCTGCCGTCATCGTCGCCGGCCAATGCGCAATTGTCGTTTGCCGAAAAGCTGACGGCATGGCGCGGAATTATTGTGTAACTCTTAATTTTTTATGTTAATCAAACGAAAATCGATCGAAGCCCAGGCCAACCGTTTGGACGGTCCGGACAAAAAAGCCCCGGCAGCCGCCAAGCCGCCGCGCAAGCCAAAATTCACGCCGGTGACACTGTCGGAACAAGATGGCGTACGTTTTCTGCACTTCGGCACCGAATGGGTACAGGGCGCCATGCGGATCCGCAAGCCGGACTGGCTGGAACTCGAATACGCACAACAGATGATGGTCTGGATGCTGTTTCTCGACCAGCCGCAGCATATCGTCCAGCTGGGCTTGGGTACCGGGTCACTCACCAAATTCTGCTACCGCCAGTTCCCGCAGGCGCAAGTCACTGCGATCGAGCTGAATCCATCGGTCATTACCATTTGCGCATCGATGTTCAAGCTGCCACCCAACGATGAACGGCTGTCAGTGATTGAAATGGATGCCATGGATTTCATCACCGATCCGGCCCGGATTGAAACCATCGATGCACTGCAGGTGGATTTGTACGATGCAAGCGCAAGCGGTCCGGTGCTCGATACGCCCGAGTTTTACCAGGCCTGCGCCGCCAGCCTGACGGCACGCGGCATCATGACGGTCAACCTGTTTGGCGATCACCCGAGTTACGAAAAAAACCTGAAGGCGATGCGCTTTGCTTTTGACAAGGTACTGTGCCTGCCAGAAGTACATCACGGGAATGTTATTGCAATTGCATTCAAAAACGCACCGGTGCTCGATTTCGCCTATCTGCATGAACGCTCTGCAGAAATTACCGAAACCACACGGTTGCCGACCAAGTCCTGGGTCAATGGACTGAGAGCGGGTGCCGAACGGTAGTTCCAGACGCAACGCTTGCGACACATTTTTTTACCAAAATGGCGCACAACTGGTACGCTTGACTATCCTATTGCGTCGGTCCGGCGAAATATCCGGACCAGCCCTTCACCGATACAGGCAACATGAATAAAGACGCGCATAAAACGCTGGACCTGAAACATATTTTCAGCTGGCTGATTGACGACGGCATTGTCGTCAAGGCCGATGCCAAAACCGTCTATATGCAAGCGCAGGCGATCCTGAACAATGCGCCAGCCGCTACGCATCCGCTGACCGCGGTGGCGCAGTGCAAGCTGAAGTCGGCCTGGCCGCCGCACAAGCTGATCACGCTCGACTGGCTAACCGAATGGATGGCCGGCAAAGTCAAGCTGCCCTTTTACCGGATCGACCCGCTGAAGATCGACTTCACCAAGGTCGCCGATGTGATGTCGGCGACCTACGCCGCCCGCTTCAATATCCTGCCGGTGGATCTGAGCGCCACTGAACTGACGATAGCCAGCGCCAATCCGTACATTTCGGGATGGGAAGCGGAGATCGAGAAAATCACCCGCCGCAAGGTTCGGCTGGTGATCGCCAACCCGCTCGACATTGCGCAGTACACTGCGCAGTTTTTCGCGCTTGCCAAGTCGATCAAGGGCGCGCATCGTTCGAATGGCCAGGATCTGGCGATGCGCAACAATTTCGAGCAGCTGGTCGAAATGGGCGCCGCCAACAAGCAGGTCGACGCGAATGACCAGCACATCATCAATATCGTCGACTGGCTATGGCAGTATGCATTCGACCAGCGCGCTTCCGATATCCACCTTGAACCCAAGCGTGACTTTTCAGTCGTGCGCTTTCGCATCGACGGCATCCTGCACCAGGTATACCAAGTGCCGCCGGTGGTGATGATCGCGATGACTGCCCGCATCAAGCTGTTGGGCCGCATGGACGTGATTGAAAAGCGCCGACCACTAGACGGCCGCATCAAGACGCGCACTCCCGGCGGCCAGGAAATCGAGCTACGCCTGTCAACGCTGCCGACCGCGTTCGGCGAAAAAATGGTGATGCGGATTTTCGACCCGGAAGTGGTGGTCAAGACCCTGCCGGAACTGGGTTTTCCGCCGGACGATGCAAAGCGCTGGGATGACTTGACCACGCGCCCGTACGGCATCATCCTGGTGACCGGTCCGACCGGCTCCGGCAAGACCACCACGCTGTATACGACCCTGAAGGCGCTGGCCACTTCCGAGGTCAATGTCTGCACGGTGGAAGACCCGATCGAGATGGTGGAGGCAGCATTCAACCAGATGCAGGTACAGCACGGCATCGACCTGTCGTTTGCCGATGGCGTGCGGGCCTTGATGCGGCAAGATCCGGACATCATCATGATCGGCGAGATTCGCGATCTGGCAACCGCCGAAATGGCGATCCAAGCGGCATTGACCGGCCATCTGGTGCTGTCGACCTTGCATACCAATGATGCGCCGTCCGCCGTCATGCGTCTGCTGGAACTGGGAATACCCTATTATCTTCTGGAAACTACACTGATCGGCATCATGGCGCAACGTCTGGTGCGCACGCTTTGTTCACACTGCAAGGCGGCAGATGGCGAGATTGCCGACGATATCTGGAACAACCTGATCGAGAACTGGCAAATCCCCAAGCCGACCAGCGTTTACCGACCGGTCGGCTGCCCGGAATGCCGCCAGACCGGCTTTCGCGGCCGCACCGGCCTGTACGAATTGCTCACCGTATCGCAGCCATTTTCCAAAATGATCCAGGAAGAAACCGACATCCATGCACTGCGGCAGCAAAGCATCAAGGATGGCATGAAGCCCTTGCGCATTGCCGGCGCCCTGAAGATTCAGGAAGGCATGA
Organism: Paucimonas sp.; assembly: GCA_036675285.1. GTDB lineage: Bacteria > Pseudomonadota > Gammaproteobacteria > Burkholderiales > Burkholderiaceae_D > Paucimonas. Next base: position 8,858 of record JAKFFK010000174.1, read on the forward strand.
CCACGGTGGAAGAGGTATTGAAGGTGACGTCTGCGCTAACGTCATGAAACCGGCGAAGCGCACACTGCAGCGCTAGCTCCTGGCAGCTTCTGTGTGCGCGCCGCGCACGCTACCTGGCATGTCCTGCACGTTGTTTCGCGATCGCCTCGAGCGCATCGCTAACCTGCCGATACTGCAGTTGCACGCCCAGTTCCGTCTTGATGCGCTGATTGCTCAGTCGGCGCGACTCGGACATGAATGACAGGAGCTGCGGCGACACCGCCTGTTCCAGTGCGCCCCGCGGCAGGCGCGGCGGGCGCGGCAGCTGCAATGCATCGGCGACGGCATCGAAATAAGCCCCCATCTTCATGGCACTGTCATCGACTGCGTGATACACCCGGCACGACTGCGCCCGGAATAACGCCAGCACGATGATGCGGGCCAGGTCGTCGGCATGGATATGGTTGGTATATACATCATCGTCCGCCTGCAGTGCCGGCGTGCCTTTTTGAAGACGCTCGACCGGCAGGCGGTCGCCCGCATAAATGCCCGGCACCCGCAGGATCGCCAGCCGCGAACCGGAGCGTCGGGCCCAGGCGCGCAGCGTCTTTTCAGCATCCACGCGCCGCCTGGCGCGGGCACTGTGCGGCCTGACTGGACGCGTCTCGTCCAGCAGCGCGCCCTGGCAATCGCCATACACGCCGGTGGTGCTGACATAAACGAGAGTCGCCCGGTCGGGTAAAATGGCGGCTAGATGGCGGGTTCGACGGTCTTGCTCGCCTTGTTGCTGCGGCGGCGCCAGGTGGATGATAGATTGCGCCAGACCGGTCAGCCGGGCAATGCTGTCGGGTTGATCCAGGTCGGCAACCAGTGGGGTTGCTCCTGCGGCGCGCAATTCATCGCAGCGCGATGCCTGGCTGGTCACGGCGAATACCCGGAATCGCTGCCGCAACAGTGGCAGCAGGCGCATGCCGATATCGCCGCAACCGATCAGCAACAGGCGCGGCCGGGCAAATGGGTATCCCGGATTTTTAATCAGATTTTTATTGTTCATTTTTAGAATTGTATGACTTTCCAAATAACTGTACAGCCGAGCGGTCGGCAATTTAGCTGCGAAGATGACGAAACCGTGCTGGCAGCGGCGATCCGCGCCGGCGTCGGCCTGCCCTATGGCTGCAAGAACGGCGCGTGCGGCAGCTGCAAGGGCAAGGTTTTGGAAGGCGCCGTCACGCATGGCAAGCACCAGGAAAAGACGCTGCCGCCAGCCGAGGAACAGCAGGGTTTGTCGCTGTTCTGTTGTGCCAAGCCTCAGTCCGACCTGGTCATCGAAGCGCGCGAAGTGCGCGGCGCCGGCGATTTCCCGACCAAGAAGCTGCCGGCACGCGTGGCAAAAGTCGACCAGGTGGCCGACGATGTGATGATCGTGTCGCTGCAGTTGCCGGCGGCCGAACGCCTGCAATACCGCGCCGGCCAGTACATCGAGTTCCTGCTCAAGGATGGCAAGCGCCGCAGCTACAGCATGGCCAATGCGCCGCATCTCGATGAGCAAGTCACGGTGCATATCCGTCATTTGCCGGGCGGCTTGTTTACCGACCATGTGTTTGCCAGCATGAAGGAGCGCGACATCCTGCGCTTCGAGGGACCGCTGGGCACCTTCTTTTTGCGCGAGGAATCCGACAAGCCGATGGTGCTGCTGGCGTCGGGCACCGGCTTTGCGCCGATCAAGGCGATTATCGAGCATGCGGCCAGCAAGAAAACCACGCGCCCGATGCGGCTGTACTGGGGCGGGCGCCGGCCCAAGGATTTGTACATGCATGCGCTGTGCGAAGAATGGGCGCGCACGCTGCCGAATTTCCAGTATGTTCCTGTGGTGTCCGATGCGCAGCCGCAAGACCAGTGGCATGGCCGCACCGGCTTTGTCCACCGCGCCGTGGTTGAGGATTTGCCGGATTTGTCAGCGTATCAGGTGTATGCCTGCGGCACGCCGGTGATGGTCGATTCAGCCAAGCGGGACTTCACGACGCAATGCGGATTGCCGGAAGAGGAATTCTATGCCGATGCATTCACTTCCGAAGCCGATCTGGCCAAGGCTTGAAATTTATTTTGACGCACTGCGCAAAACGTCCTAATATTGAAAGCATGAATGCATTCGCCACACCATTGCGACGCCGCAGCCCGCTGTCCCAGCCAGGGATGCCGTGCGCATAAGTGTGTGTCGATCACTGAAGCCACAGGCCTATCCTGTGGCTTTTTTTTTGAACTGTCATGCACTGATTCTTCAGTCTTGTGTCCAACATTTAAATAACCGACCTCTTCAGGAGCCTCGAAATGGAATTCAGCCAGTACGATGTCAATGCCTTGATGTATGTGACCAACCGGCCCGAGCTTGTCTTTACCGAAGGACACGGCATGTGGCTGACCGACCATACCGGCAAGCGCTACCTCGATTACCTGCAGGGCTGGGCGGTCAACTGTCTCGGCCACTCGCCGCAATGCATCCAGGATGCGCTGGTGGCGCAATCGAAAAAGCTGATCAATCCATCGCCGGCTTTTTACAACGAGCCGGCCATCGCGCTAGCCACGCTGCTGACCAACAATTCCTGCTTCGACCGGGTCTTTTTTGCCAATAGCGGTGCTGAAGCCAATGAAGGCGCAATCAAGCTGGCGCGCAAATGGGGCAAACTCAACCAGAACAGCAGCGGCGCCAATCGCCATGAAATCATCACGTTCAACCATAGTTTTCATGGGCGCACGCTGGCGACCATGTCGGCCAGCGGCAAGACCGGCTGGGATACGCTGTATGCGCCGCAAGTGCCGGGCTTTCCAAAGGCCGAATTGAATGACCTGGCCAGCGTCGCAGCCCAAATCAACGAACATACGGTCGCCGTCATGCTCGAGCCGATCCAGGGCGAAGGCGGCGTGCTGGCAGCCACACATGAATTCATGCAAGGTTTGCGCGAACTTACCCGGCGTCACAATCTGCTGCTGATCGTCGATGAAGTGCAAGCTGGCATGGGCCGCACCGGCGCATTGTTTGCTTACCAGTTGTCGGGTATCGTGCCCGACATCATGACGCTGGCCAAAGGCATCGGTGGTGGTGTGCCGCTGGCGGCCCTGCTCTGCCGCGAAGAAATCGCCTGCTTTGAAGCCGGCGACCAGGGCGGCACCTACAATGGCAACCCACTGATGGCTGCCGTCGGCATTGCGGTACTCGACACGCTGCTGGCACCGGGGTTTTTGCAATCGGTGAAAGACAAGGGGGCTTACCTGAGCGCCGGCCTGAGCCGTCTGTCGGCCGAACATGGTCTCGGCGCCGAACGCGGCGAAGGCTTGCTGCGGGCCTTGAAGCTGGGCGCCGACATCGGCACCAAGATCGTCGATACCGCACGTGAAATGACCCCGATCGGCCTGCTGCTCAATTCGCCGCGCCCCGACCTGTTGCGCTTCATGCCGGCGCTGAATGTCACTACTGAAGAAATCGACCTGATGCTGTCGATGCTTGCGGATGTGCTGAAAAAAGTGAAGCAGTAAGCGCTTCGCTGGTCGCTTCCGAGGGAAGCGACCAGCGCGGCCGGCACGCCGGTGCATGTCATGGATACAACAATTTATTCCGGCAGGCACTATCTAAACTGCATCAAGGCGCTCAGCCGTGATTAAATGCAATGATGCATTTAAAATCTTGTGTTTTTTCTCACTTCTAAGTCGAGCACACTTATGTATGACTGGCTGAATCGTATCTTTTCCTCGTCCAAAACCACTCCCCTGGAAATGACTGCTGCGCCAGTCACTGAAGTCGCCTGCGCTGCCACTGCGCCCGGTGTGGCTTCGGAGCAGCCAGTATCTGAGCCACAGCCGACCACGCCATCCGCAACGGGCAAATTTTCCAAAACTTCCTGGCTGCAGCGCAGCGATCTGAATGCCGCGTTTACCGACTGGCTGTTTGCACGCAATGTCGATTCGGATATTTTTACCAGTCAGATTGAAAAAGATATTCTTGCCGCCCTTGATGCGATCGTCAACTCCAGCCAGTCCGGCGCCAACCTGGTGCGCCGCATGCCGGGCGTGATTCCGCAATTGCTGCAAAGCTTGCGCAGCGATGATTTTTCCGGCGCTGAACTGGCGCGCAGGATTTCGGTTGACGTGGTGCTGGTCGCAGCAGTGATCCGGATCGCCAATAGCTCGGTCTACAATCCCGGCAAGCCGATTACCAGTATCGAGCATGCGGTGCTGGTGCTGGGCCAGGCCGGCTTGCGTCAGCTGATTACCAGCGTGGCCTTTCGTCCGATTATCGATTTGCAGTCGGGCCATTTCACCAAGACAATCGCGCCGCGGCTGTGGGAACAATCTGAAAAATGCGCAATTGCCAATCGCTTGCTGGCAACCGGCACCGGCGCCGACCCGTTTGAAGCATTCCTGGCAGGATTATTGAAGGATGTCGGCTTGATTGTGTCGCTGCGCGTGATTGATCAGATGTCTGACGGAAAACAGCCGATTGGCTCCGAAAGTTTTTGCAATGCTCTGATCAATTATGGCCGGATACTGAGTTGCAGCATCGGCCGTGAATGGCATTTTCCACAAGCCGTTACCACCGCGATCGAGGAGCAGGGCGAAGCCAGGAATGCTGCCATTTCCGCTGCCGGAAAGATTCTGGCAAGCGGCGACTATCTGAGCAAGATGCATTTCTTGAACAGCCAGCACCGCCTCCCCGATCACCTTGCAGCTTACATCGACGATCTGTCGGACAATGAAAGGCAATGCCTGCACGAGTTGAATCAAGCGCAGGAAAGTCCGGCCTGAACGTATCCCTGGCAAGACAGCTTGCCGAACGCACGCAGTCTGGCCATGCGTGTTTTTACTTCTTTGGCAAATACAGGTCGGTGATGCTGCCCAAGCCGATTTCGGCTGCAAACATCGGCGTCTCGGACAAGGTCGGATGCGCATGCACGGTCAGCGCCAGATCTTCGAGGTCAGCGCCCATTTCCATTGCCAGTACCGTCTCGGCCAGCAATTCACCCGCATTCACGCCGACGATGCCGGCACCGATAATGCGCCTGGTTTCCGGATCCCACAGCAGCTTGGTCAAGCCATCGTCTCGCCCCATCGCCAGTGCCCGGCCGGAGGCGGCCCACGGAAACGATGCCTTTTCAAACGGGATGCCCTTGGCCCTGGCTTCGGTTTCAGTCAGTCCCATCCAGGCGATTTCAGGGTCTGTATAAGCCACCGACGGAATCGTCAGCGCATCGAATCCCACCTTATGGCCGGCGATGACTTCGGCCGCCACCTTGGCTTCGTTGGTGGCCTTGTGCGCCAGCATCGGGTCACCACAAATATCACCGATGGCGAAAATATGCGGCACGTTGGTGCGCTGCTGTTTGTCTACCGCGATAAAGCCGCGCTCGCTGACGATCACGCCGGCGCGGTCGGCGTCGATGTCGCGGCCGTTCGGCCGACGGCCTACTGCCAGCAATACCATATCGTACAGTTGCGGCTCGGGCGGCGAGCCGCTGTTGCCATCAGCGCCGGCGAAACTTGCCAACAAACCATCGGGACGCGCTTCGAGTTTCGTCACTTTGGTTTTCAGATAAATCGCTTCATAACGCTTCTCGATGCGCTTTTGCAGTGGCTTGACCAGATCACGGTCGGCGGCAGGGATCAGGCCATCGGCAAATTCCACCACGCTTACCTTGCTGCCCAGTGCGTCGTACACGCAAGCCATTTCCAGCCCGATGATGCCGCCGCCGATGACCAGCATGCGTTTGGGTATCTGGCGCAATTCCAGTGCGCCGGTGGAATCGATCAGGCGCGCATCGTCATACGGAAATCCCGGGATGGTTGTCACCGAAGAGCCGGCAGCGATGATCGCGTTCTTGAAAGCCACTGTCTTGCTGCCGTCCTTGGTGTCGACCGTGACTGTGCCGGGCGATGAAAACATGCCCTTGCCTTCGAGGACTTGCACCTTGCGCGCTTTCGCCAGGCCCGACAGGCCGCCGGTCAGTTTCTTGACAACACCGTCCTTCCAGCCGCGCAACGCATTCAGGTCGATTTCCGGCGTCGACATCTTGACGCCGAAATGCGCCATTTCCTCGGCTTCGGTAATGACCTTGGCTGCATGTAGCAGTGCCTTGGATGGTATGCAACCGACATTCAGGCATACGCCGCCCAGCGCTGGGTAACGCTCGACCAGGACCACCTTCTGGCCAAGGTCGGCGGCGCGAAATGCCGCCGTATAACCGCCGGGGCCGGCACCCAATACCAGCGTATCGCATTCAATATCAGCCTTGCCGGCAAAAGCGGCGACAGCAGGTGCAGCTGCCTCGGCTTGCGCAATCGGCGCCGGTGCCGGCGCGGCTGCAACCGGCGGCTCTTCCTGCGTTGTTTCCTGCGTTTCCAGCGTCAGCAATGGCGAACCTTCGGCAATCTTGTCGCCGATCTTGACTTTCAATTCCTTGACCACCCCGGCCTGGCTGGACGGGATTTCCATGCTGGCCTTGTCGGATTCGACCGTGACCAGCGATTGCTCGGCCTTCACGGTATCGCCCGGCTTGACCAGCAATTCGATCACTTCGACTTCCTTGAAGTCGCCAATGTCTGGCACTTTTATTTCAGTCAAACTCATAGCGTTCGCTCCATTCTCATCCTCTCTTGTGGGAGAGAAAGTCAAAATCATTTCATTTCAATACTGTATGTCTGAAACGGCGCCGCAGAACTCTTGTCGAATTCCACGCCCGCCTTGACGCCGGCCATGGCAACATCGCGCGCGGTCTCGGCACGATCGTAGACTGCATGCATCGCGCCCAGCGCAAAATTGCGGCCGCTGCCGATTCCCCAGAAGCGGTCGAAGCTGAATACTTCGCGATACGAATACACGCCAAAAATACCGTAGGGATTGGCGATCAGGGAAGTGATTTGCGATGATTCATACGGATCATCTTCATCTTCCTTGGTGTTCAAGAAATAATTTTCCTTCAAAATCTGATGCACTTTCGAATAAGTCTCGAACACTTCATCGCGCGTGCAAAGCTTACAATCGTCTCCCATTTCCGTGAGCAATTTGCGCATCACTGGAAAATGTGCGGCCGTACCGGCCAGAGTGATGTAAGACTCGCCAACCTGGAAAATCTTGTGATTGGCTTCATACGCATTCGAAAGCCGGGTATCGCCAAAGGTGACCAGGGAATCTGCTGCAATTGCAATCTGTCCATCTTTTTTGACGACAACGCATGTAGTCATTCATCGGCTCCTGTAGGTCGGTCACATCAGGCAGGCAGTACTTTGCCTGCCGCCGGATCGATGATTTTCTCATGCTGGACAACCTGGGCTTGTGCCTGCATCAACAGACCGACTTGCGCATCACAACAATGTCTTGCGCATGTCGGCCAGCACGTCGGCCAGATATACAGTAAAGCGCGCCGCCATTGCACCATCGATCACCCGGTGGTCGTAAGACAGCGACAGCGGCATCATCAGGTGCGGCATGAATTGTTTGCCATCCCACACCGGTTTGGTCGTGGCTCTGGACAGGCCGAGAATCGCCACCTCCGGCGCATTGATGATCGGTGTAAAGGCTGTGCCGCCGATGCCGCCCAGCGATGAAATGGTAAAACTGGCGCCTTGCATATCCGCCGGCTTGAGTTTGCCTTCGCGCGCCTGCGCCGACAGGCTGCCCATTTCCTGAGCAATCTGCGCAATGCCTTTTTTGTCAGCATCCTTGATGACCGGCACCATCAGACCATTCGGCGTATCAGCGGCAAATCCGACATGGTAATAATGTTTGAGGATCAGGTTCTCGCCATTGGCATCGAGCGAAGCATTGAAGGCCGGGAATTTTTGCAGCGCGGCGACGCACGCCTTGATCACAAACGCCAGCATGGTGATTTTCACGCCGGATTTTTCCATGCCCGCATTGGCGGCCTTGCGAAATTCTTCCAGTTCCGTGATATCGGCTTCATCGAATTGGGTTACATGCGGGATCATCACCCAGTTGCGATGCAGGTTCGGGCCACTGATTTTCTTGATACGTGACAGCGGCTGCAGTTCGGTCGTGCCGAATTTGGAAAAATCCAGCGACGGCCACGGTAACAGGTTCAAGCCGCCACCACCTGCCGCGGACGGCCCGCTGGCGCCGCCGGCGATGACCGCTTTCACATACGAACGCACATCTTCATGCGTGATGCGCCCCTTCGGTCCAGTGCCCGTGACCTTAATCAAGTCGACGCCGAGTTCACGGGAAAATTTTCGAATCGATGGCGACGCATGCGGCTTGCTGCCTTCCGGCGGCAGCGGCTCCAGTGCCGCAGTGGGCGACGGCTTTGACTCGGTCAAAACCAGGGTCGGGGTCGGCATCACGGTCGGTGGCGATGGCGCAGCTGCCTCGGCTTGCGCAATCGACGCCGGTGCTGGTGCCGGCGCGGCTGCAGCCGGCGGTTCTTCCTGCGTTGCTTCCTGCGTTTCCAGCGTCAGCAATGGCGAACCTTCGGCAATCTTGTCGCCGATCTTGACTTTCAATTCCTTGACCACCCCGGCCTGACTGGACGGGATTTCCATGCTGGCCTTGTCGGATTCGACCGTGACCAGCGATTGCTCGGCCTTCACGGTATCGCCCGGCTTGACCAGCAATTCGATCACTTCGACTTCCTTGAAGTCGCCGATGTCAGGGACCTTGATTTCCAGCATGCTCATAGCGCTCGCTCCGTTTTCACCTTCCTCTTCAAGCGGAAGGCCGGGATGGGGGTGGGTTTCAGTCACTGTGAAGATACGAGCTAACCGATCCCCACCCCGGCCCTCCTCTTGCAAAGGAGGGATCCTTGTTATTAGTAATGAATTGTCAAACGCTCACCGGATTCGGCTTGTCCGGATTGATGCCGTATTTGCCGAGCGCCTGCGCCACTACCGACGCTGAAATCGCACCGTCATCAGCCAGCGACTTCAGCGCGGCAATGGTGATGAAGTAGCGATTGACTTCAAAAAATTCGCGCAATTTGGCGCGCGAATCGGAGCGGCCGAATCCATCGGTGCCCAACACCTTGTAGCTGCGCCCTTTGGGAATGAAGGCACGCACCTGTTCGGCAAAGGCACGCATGTAATCGGTCGAGACCACGATCGGGCCGGTGGAAGACTGCAACATCTTGGTCACATGGGCAACGCGCGGTTTTTCCGACGGATGCAGCATGTTCCAGCGCTCGACATCCTGGCCGTCGCGCGCTAGCAGGGTAAACGACGGCGCGGACCAGACATCGGCGCCGATACCCCAGTCATTTTTCAGCAATTCGGCGGCAAACACCGCTTCGCGCAGGATCGTGCCGGAACCCATCAGCTGCACCCGATGCTTGACGCCCTGCTCGCCTTGCTGCAGCAGATACAAGCCTTTCAGAATGTCGGCTTCCTGGCCTGGCTTCAATCCGGGATGACTGTAGTTTTCATTCATCAGCGTGATGTAATAGAACACGTCTTCCTGCTGCTCGATCATGCGCTTCAAGCCATCATGCAGGATCACGGCCACTTCATGCGCATAGGTCGGGTCATATGGGATGCAGTTCGGAATCGTCGCCGCCATCACATGGCTGTGGCCATCCTCATGCTGCAGGCCTTCGCCATTCAGGGTGGTGCGGCCGGCAGTGCCACCGAGCAGGAAGCCGCGCGAACGCATGTCGCCGGCGGCCCATGCCAGGTCGCCGATGCGCTGGAAACCGAACATCGAATAAAAGATAAAGAATGGAATCATGATGCGGTTGTTGGTCGAATACGACGTCGCCGCCGCAATCCACGAACACATACCGCCCGCTTCATTGATCCCTTCCTGCAGGATCTGGCCTTTCTTGTCTTCGCGATAGTAACTGACCTGGTCTTTATCGACCGGTTCGTACAACTGGCCTTGCTGGTTGAAAATGCCGATTTGCCGGAAGAAGCCTTCCATGCCGAAAGTGCGCGTTTCATCTACCAGGATCGGCACCACCCGCTGGTTCAGGCTGGCGTCGCGCAGCAACACCGTCAGTACCCGTACATACGCCTGCGTAGTTGAAATCTCGCGGCCTTCCGCGGTCGGGTCAAGCACCGACTGGAATGCCGACAGGGGTGGCACCGGCAGCGATTCATCGGCCTTGGTGCGGCGTTGCGGCAGATAGCCGCCCAATGCTTGGCGGCGCTCATGCAAATACTTGATTTCCGGCGTATCTTCAGCCGGCTTGAAAAACGGCACCTCGGCCAGTTGATCGTCAGGGATCGGTATGCCATAGCGGTCGCGCATTTCGCGGATCGCTTCGTCGTCCAGTTTTTTGGTCTGATGCGCGGTATTGCGCGCCTCGCCCGACTTGCCCATGCCAAAACCCTTGATGGTTTTGACCAGCAGCACGGTCGGCTGACCCTTGTGTTCCTGCGCCTGCTTGTAGGCTGCATAAATCTTGTGCGGATCGTGGCCGCCGCGATTCAGGCGCCACACATCGTCATCCGACATCTTGCTGACCATCTCCAGCAACTTCGGATGCTTGCCAAAAAAATGCTTGCGCACATAAGCGCCATCCTTGGCCTTGTAATTCTGGTATTCACCATCCACGGTTTCCATCATCACCCGCTGCAGGATGCCTTCCTTGTCGCGCGCCAGCAAATCATCCCAGTAACTGCCCCAGATGACCTTGATGACATTCCAGCCGGCGCCGCGGAATTCGCCTTCCAGTTCCTGGATAATCTTGCCGTTGCCGCGCACCGGTCCATCCAGGCGTTGCAAATTGCAGTTGACGATCATCACCAGGTTATCGAGTTTTTCGCGCCCGGCCATGCCGATGGCGCCCATCGATTCCGGTTCATCCATTTCGCCATCACCGCAAAACGCCCAGACCTTGCGCTTTTCCGTATCAACGATTTCGCGCGCATGCAGGTACTTCAGGAAGCGTGCCTGATAAATCGCCATCAATGGCCCCAGTCCCATCGATACGGTCGGAAATTGCCAAAACTCCGGCATCAGCTTCGGATGCGGGTAAGAAGAAAGTCCTTTGCCATCGACTTCGCGGCGGAAATTAAGCATCTGCTCTTCCGTCAAGCGTCCTTCGAGAAAAGCCCGCGCATAGATACCGGGCGAAGAATGCCCCTGGATATACAGCAGGTCGCCGCCATGCTCCGCGGTCGGCGCGTGCCAGAAATGGTTAAAACCGGTGCCCAGCATATTGGCCAAGGACGCGAAACTGGAAATGTGGCCGCCGAGGTCGCCATCGGCACGATTGGCCTTGACCACCATTGCCATCGCATTCCAGCGCATCCAGGAGCGCAGCCGCTCTTCATACTCGAGATTGCCCGGAGAATGTTCGCCCAGCTCAGCCGGGATGGTGTTGACGTAGGCAGTATTGCCTGAAAATGGAATATGGGCGCCGCGACGGCGTGCCAGATCGGTCATGCGCTCCATCAGGTAATGCGCGCGTTCCGGCCCTTCGTTTTGAATCACGGCTTCCAGCGCATCCAGCCATTCTTGCGTTTCGATCACATCTGGATCATTGGCGGCTTGCGTGGTTAACTGGTCGAGCTGCGCTGACATAAAGTGTCTCCTCGATGGCCGGCCCCCGAACCAAGTCTGGTGAACCGGCCTATTATGGCTATTGGAATAAGTGTACCGATGTTGGCAAAAAGTTTAACATGAGATTGCATTTTTTCAAATAGCGACATTTAATTTCACATTATGAAAATTTGGGTATTTATTCATATTCTTCCGTCAAAAACCTTACCGATATTTATTTGCGGCAATTTTTAATCAAGAACACGCCAAGCACGCACAATGCGAAGCCAGCATTTTCTCTATGTTTCATTAATAAATTGTCCGCTTGGAATCGCAGTCACAATTGCCTGTTAGTAACGCCGAGTTTACCCGCACAGATGATGCATGCCATTTTCCATTCATGGGTAAAACCAGGAATACAGTCGGCGTTTTACCGCAATCCGGCACTGCTCCCCGCATAGGGAGGCTCTATAATCCTGTTTTGACCACTTCACTCTTGTTAAGTACACCATGACTGCACAAATTATCGACGGTACCCAACTTTCCCAACAAATCCGCGCCGATGTCGCCAAACGGGCGGCTGCGCTGACAGCGCAAGGTAAACAACCGGGATTGGCCGTCATATTGGTAGGGGAAGACCCTGCCAGCCATGTCTATGTCAGAAACAAGGTCAAGGCTTGCGAAGATGCCGGCCTGCGCTCGGTGCTCGAGAAATATGAAAGCAACTTGTCTGAAGCAGCACTATTGGAAAAAATTGATGCCTTGAACAAGGATCCTTTGATCCACGGCATCCTGGTGCAAATGCCTTTGCCCAAGCATATCGATCCACACAAGGTGATTGAAGCAATTTCCGCCGTCAAGGATGTCGATGGCTATTCGGTCTTGAGCGCCGGCGAACTGATGACTGGCTTGCCCGGATTTCGCCCTTGCACGCCTTACGGCTGCATGAAAATGATTGAAAGCACCGGGGTTGATTTGCGCGGCAAGCATGCAGTCGTGATCGGCCGCAGCAACACCGTCGGCAAGCCCATGGCACTGTTGCTATTGCAAGCCAACGCCACCGTCACCATATGTCATAGTGGCACGCCTGATCTGGCTTACCATACCCGCCAAGCCGATGTCGTGGTAGCCGCGGTCGGCCGTCGCAATACATTGACTGCCACCATGATCAAACCGGGAGCCATCGTGATCGATGTCGGCATCAACCAGGATGAAAATGGCAAGTTGTGCGGCGATGTCGATTTCGCCCAAGCCAGGGAAGTGGCCGGTTTTATCAGCCCGGTGCCGCGCGGCGTCGGCCCGATGACTATTGCAATGCTGCTAGTCAATACTGTCGAAGCAGCTGAACGAACTTGATAATTTTTTCGGGGCAGCGTTTTATTGGTGCAACAGTCAAGCGCAGCGATGTTCTGCCCTCAACAGGCCAAGGTAAAAACGGTACGCTGTCCTCAACATTATGGAAACCGATATGAATCCCCTGCTCGACTTTAGCGATTTGCCGCGCTTTGACGCAATCAAGCCGGAACATGTCACGCCGGCCATCGATATACTGCTGGCGCAAAACCGCGCGGTGGTAGCGCAGCTCGAAGCACCGATGCCGCAAGTAATCTGGGAAAATTTTGTCGAGCCGCTGGAAAATAGCACCGAGCAGCTGAGCCGTGCCTGGGGTGTGGTCGGCCACCTGAATGCGGTGGTCGACACGCCGGAATTGCGCGCTGCCTATAATGAAAACCAGCCGAAAGTCACCGAATTCTGGACCGAATTGGCACAAAACCTGGCGCTGTTTGACAAGTACAAGGCTTTGAAAGCCGGTGCCGGCTATGCGGCGCTGACGCCGGCGCGCAAGAAAATCATCGACAATGCCTTGCGCGATTTTCGCCTCGGCGGCGCTGAACTGTCGCAAGACAAAAAGGCGCGTTATGCCGAAATCCAGGAACAGCATGCAGCGATTGCCACCCGCTTTTCCGAGAATGTGCTGGACGCGACCAACAATTACGCATTGTTCATTGAAGACGAAACCGAACTGTCCGGCCTGCCGGATGACGTGAAGCAGGCAGCCAGGTCGGCAGCGGAAAAAGATGGCAAGCCCGGCTACAAATTTGCGCTGCACTTTCCCTCTTACTTTCCGGTGCTGCAATACGCTGACAGCCGCGCCTTGCGCGAAACGATTTACCGCGCCAATGCCACCAAGGCGTCGGACCTCGGCGACAAGCCGGAATGGGACAATACCCAGAATATCGTCGAATTGCTCAAGCTGCGCGCCGAGGAAGCCCGGCTGCTCGACTACCAGAACTTCGCGGAAGTGTCGCTGGTGCCGAAGATGGCGGAAACGCCGCAGCAAGTGATCCATTTCCTGGAAGACCTGGCGCAGCGCGCGCGGCCGTTCGCCGAACAAGACCTGGCCGAACTACGCAGCTTTGCCAAGTCCGAACTGGGCATCGACCAGCTCCAGGCCTGGGATACCGCCTACGCATCGGAAAAACTGCGCGAGCAGCGGTATGCCTTTTCCGAACAAGAGGTCAAAGAATATTTTCCCGAGCATAAGGTTGTTGAAGGCTTGTTTCGACTGGTGCAAACCCTGTTCGCGGTCGATATCAAGCCGGACACTGCGCCGACCTGGCACCCCGATGTGAAATTCTTCCGTATCGAAAAGCAGGGCCAACTGGTCGGCCAGTTCTACCTCGACCTGTATGCGCGCAATGGCAAGCGCGGCGGTGCCTGGATGGATGATGCGCGCGGCCGGCGCAAGCTGGCGGAAAAAGTGCAAACGCCGGTTGCCTACCTGACTTGTAATTTCAGCCAGCCGGTGACAGTCGATGGCAAACTCAAGCCGGCCCTGTTTACCCACGATGAAGTCATCACGCTGTTCCATGAATTCGGCCATGGCTTGCACCACATGCTGACCCAAGTCGACGATCTGGGCGTCTCCGGCATTGCCGGGGTCGAATGGGACGCGGTCGAACTGCCATCGCAGTTCATGGAGAATTTTTGCTGGGAATGGGAAGTGCTGCAACATATGACCGCGCATATGGAAAATGGCGCGCCGTTGCCGCGCCCGCTGTTCGACAAGATGGTAGCAGCTAAAAATTTCCAGTCAGGTCTGCAAACCCTGCGCCAGGTGGAATTTTCGCTGTTCGACATGCATCTGCACACCGATTACGATCCGTATGGCAGCAAAACCGTGCGCGATGTGCTGAACCAGGTGCGCGAACAGGTCGCGGTGCTGGTGCCACCAGAATTCAACCGTTTCCAACACTCGTTCGGGCATATCTTTGCCGGCGGCTATTCGGCAGGGTACTATAGCTACAAATGGGCGGAAGTGCTGTCTGCCGATGCCTACAGCATGTTCGAGGAAGCCAGTGAGGCGACCGGCAATATCCTGTCGAGCGAAGCCGGCTTGAAATTTTCACGGGAAGTGCTGGCCATGGGCGGCTCGCGCCCGGCGCTGGAATCGTTCAAGGCATTTCGCGGCAGGGAACCAAGCATCGACGCGCTGCTGCGGCATAACGGCATGACTGCTTGACAGGACCGGCAAGCGGTAACAGGACATGCCGGGTAAAACCTTAAAAAATCATTAACATGCTTCATTTGGTGAATAAAAAACGCGCAAGACATATTGAGGAGGCACCATGAAATTAACCCTGTCCGGTTTGATGCTGACGATGCTGTTTGCAGGCGGCGCCCACGCGCAAATGTATAAATGGGTCGGTCCTGACGGAAAAATCACTTACAGTGACGCACCCCCGCCAAAATCGGCTGCCCATGTCGAACAAAAAGACCTGAGCGACAGCAGCTCTGTCAGCAGCAACCTGCCGTTTGACCTGGCCCAGGCGGCAAAGAATTTCCCTGTCACGCTGTATACCGGCACCAAGTGCGACCCCTGCGATGACGGCCGCAGCTTTTTGAACCGGCGCGGCATCCCATTCAAGGAAAAAACCGTCACCACCAATGACGACCTGGCGCGACTCAAGCAAGCCGCCAACGAATCCCGCCTGCCGGTCCTGACGGTAGGCCGCAACAAGCAAGCCGGCTTCGAAGAAAATGCCTGGAACACCGCATTGAACACAGCCGGTTATCCGGCATCCAACAAGCTGCCCAAGACTTACCGCAATCCGGCAGCGGAAGCCGCAGCGCCCAAATCGAGTCCCGACCAGACTGCGCAAAACAAACCCTCCGGCAATCCGGCAACAGGCCAGCCGGCAGAAAGCGCCCCGAAAGCAACCGGCAATGCGCCGCCAGGATTTCGGTTTTAAGATTGCCGGCCGCACCACACATTCCTGTGGGTAGCGATTACCGGTACAAATTTATTGCCTGCCTGCGCATCGCCGCAGCAGGCAGCTTCGCCCTAGCGGCAACAGTGCCCCCAGGGCAGCAGATTATTTTTATGCCATGACATGACGCGCATTGATTTCCACAGCAACGTCCCTGAAAAAATCCATTATGCCTGCCGTCTGGTGCGCAAGGCACGCGCCGCGCATTGCCAGATCGTGGTGCTGGCCGACCAGACCGACCTGGCGGCAATCGACAGCGCGCTATGGACCTTTTCGGCAGCCGATTTTCTGCCGCATGTCATGGCTGACGATGCACTGGCAGCGCAAACGGCGGTGATCCTGACCCATGAAGATAGCGTGGAGCTACCGCACTACCAGATTCTGATCAACCTTTCCAGCAGCACGCCGGCCCATTTCGCGCGCTTCGAACGGCTGTTCGAAATCATTTCCTCCGACGAAGCCGACAAGACTGCAGGCCGGGAACGCTTCCGTTTTTACCAGCAGCGCGGTTATCCCCTGACCCATTTTGTCGCCGAAAAGCATGAATAATTCTCCTTCCGATCAAGGCATTCCGATTCTGACTGAAGTCATTTCATCAGATGCGGCCGAACCGTCCGCGCCAGTTGCGCGCCCCGAGCCGCTAGTATCGCAGCACGCGGCAGTCAATGCGCCGCCTGCCGCGCCACCTGTTGCCGAGGCGACCATCCCGCCTTTCCTGACTGCCACGCCCCGGATGAGTGCGCCGCTGCTGTCTGCTACGCCAACGCCTGCTGCACCGGCGATGCATGTACAACCGCCGACGTACTCTTCACCGCCGCATCCCGGCATTGCGCCCGCCATGCCGGTCACGCCCTCGGCACCAGCAGCCAGCGCACCGGTGGCGCCGCTGGTAGCGCATACCAGTGTTGTGCCGGCCATTACCTCCATCCCTTCATCGCTCCTCGTCCAAACACCGGCCCCGATGCCTCTTCCACCAGATATTGTGCCAGCCATGCCGGCCGCTCCTTCGTCACCGGCAGCCAGCGCGCCGGTGGCACAAGCGCCTGCTTCCGGCGCACCTGCCGCAAGCCAATCGAGCGATGAAGAATGGCATGAACTGGAAAACGAGCTGCGGCAAAGCATTACCCGCCAGGTATTGGGGCGCATCGATTTCGTACTGGATCATCGGGTCCGTAACAGCCTGACCGATGTGGTGGATGCCGCCATTGACGGCCTGGCCGCTGAAATCAAGCGCGGTTTGCATGAAACCCTGGAAGACATGGTCGCGCGCGCGGTTGCACAGGAAATTTCCCGAATTCAACTTTTAAAAAAATAAATTTTTAGTTGATATTTTTGGATCCTCAAACAAAATGCTGATGCAGATGCTTATTAATGAATATTTCCGCCATTGATTTGAATACCTATAAAACATGAAACTTTCTACAATCTCTCTATAGAAAATCGGAGATGGTCATGAAAGTCATCGTATTGGGTTCCGGCATTATTGGCACCGCTTCTGCCTGGTTCCTGAACAAAGCCGGACATGAAGTCACCGTGCTCGAACGCCAACCAGGCGCCGCCCAGGAAACCAGTTTTGCCAATGGCTGCCAGATCTCCGTTTCGCATGCCGAACCCTGGGCCAATCCTGCCGCGCCGCTGAAAGTATTGAAATGGCTGGGCCAGGAAGATGCCCCCCTGCTGTACCGTTTTCGCCCTGAATGGCTGCAGTGGCGCTGGGGCATGCACTTTCTGCGTGAATGCACGGCAGCGCGCACTGCCGACAATATCCGCCAGATCGTGGCGATTGCCGAATACAGCCGCCAGACATTGCAGGCAGTACGCGCCGAAACCGGCGTCGATTACGACTGTCTGACAAAAGGCATCCTGCATTTCTATACCGACAAGGCAGATTTCGAGGAATCGCTGCCGGCCGCCAAGCTGATGCGCGACCTCGGTTGTCCGCGCGACTCGATCGGCGCCGATGAAGTGGTCAGGATCGAGCCGGCCCTAGCCAGCATCCGCGACAAGATCGTCGGCGGCGACTTTACCGCGACCGATGAATCCGGCGACGTCTACAAATTCACCACCGGCCTGGCTGCCAAGGCGGCCGAAGCCGGCGTCGATTTCCAGTACAACACCACGATCACCCGCCTGATCACCGAAGGCGCCGGCAGCTCCGCCAAGATCACCGGTGTGGAAATTATTGATCCACACGGCCGCCATCGCGTGCTGCATGCCGATGCGTTCGTAATGGCGATGGGCAGCTTCTCGGTGCCGCTGTTGAAGCCGCTCGGCGTCGACCTGATGATTTATCCGGGTAAAGGTTATTCGGCCACTTACCCGATCATCAATCCTGAAGCGGCGCCAATCGTCTCGTTGACCGACGATGGCTACAAGCTGGTGATTTCACGTCTGGGCGACCGGCTGCGCGTGGCCGGCACCTGTGAATTGAATGGCTATACCCGTGAATTGAACACCACCCGCTGCGATGCGATCACGCGCCGCACGCGCGAGCTGTTCCCGGATGCATGCGACTACAGCGACCCAATCTACTGGACCGGCTTGCGGCCGCTGACGCCATCGAACGTGCCGTACATCGGCAAGACCAGGTACAGCAACCTGTTCCTCAATACCGGCCATGGCACGCTCGGCTGGACCATGGGGTGCGGCTCTGGGCGCGCGATTGCCGACATCGTGTCCGGTCGCCATCCGGAAGTCGACTTCGCATTTACGGGCCTGCCGCGCACAAAATCAGGGCAGATTGCGGCGGCACTTCCGGCAGCCGTTTAAAAGTGCCTCTACAGTAGCTCAACCTGCCAGCAGCCCCTCCATCCTTTATAGGGTGGAGGGGCTGCTGGTTTGCGCGGCTGCTTTGCAGTATCGATAATAACCCTCGACCAGCAGAATATAAAAAACGGCAAACCCGTGCCGTTTCATGCAGAAACAATCAATTCGGGTATTTTCGTTTTCCCGTTCTCGTCCGCAATAACCATCAATAGGCACTTATAGCCATCAGCCATCGTTTTTTATTGCTATAAAAACAATTTTATATTATTGTCTCAAATTAATAAACTAACAATATTATTTTGAGGCGATTTCCATGGCTGATCTTTCGGAAGGCAGGGGCGACCTACTGCGCCACATCGCCGCCTTTAGCGCCGATACGCGGCTGTACGACCTTGACACGCCGCTGGGTCCCGGCAAGCTGCTGGTGGAAAGCTGGGTCGGCCGCGAAGCCTTGTCTTCCCTTTACGAATGGCACATCACCTGCCTGTCGACCGATTGCCATATCGAACTCAAGACCCTGCTGGCCCAGCAAGTCACCCTCACCACCCGCCTGGCCGACGGCAGCCTTCAGCAGCGCAGCGGCTGGGTTTCGCAAGCCGCCCAACTTGGCGCTGACGGCGGTCTGGCGCGCTATCGCTTAACCATTGTGCCCTGGCTGTGGCTGGCCACGCAGCGCCGCACCTCGCGCGTGTTCCAGGACCAAACTGTGCTGCAAATCATCGAGGAAGTGCTGGCTGCCGACGCGCCGCGCAACCACTGGCGCATCACCCCCGATGCCGAAGCCTTCCTGGCGCAAGTGCGCCCGCGCAGCTACTGCTGCCAGTACCGCGAAAGTGACTATGCCTTCCTGTCGCGCCTCTTGGCCGAAGAAGGCATCGGTTTCTATTTCGAGGAAGACGACAGCGGCGCGGCCAACGCCAAACAGCGGTTGGTATTGTTTGCCGATTCCCCGGCCTCCTTCACTGAAGATTATTCTTCACAGCATGCCAATGGCGGCGCCGGCATCCGCTTTCACCGCGATGCCGCCGTCGAAGCCCAGGACACGATCCAGAAACTCGGCTGCGAGCGTATCTCGCAACCCGAGATCACCACCATTTCCGGCTGGGACTACAAGACCAAGCGCGTGATTGCCGCATCGCTACCCACCGCCCATCCTTCCATCAACCAGCATGTACCCTTCGTCGAAACCTGCGACTGGCTCGGGCTGTACCCGTTTGCAAGCCAGCAGGAAGCCGAGCATTATGTGCGCGTGCTGCGAGAAGCCATGGATGCACGCACCAAGACCTGGTTTGGCGACGGCACCGTGCGCACTTTCCGCCCCGGCACTGCATTCGACCTGACCGATGCACCCTTCGAGCCGCAACCCGGCACCGATGACGATACCGCAAAGCAACGCCGCTTTGCGCTGCTGGGCCTGCTGCATGCTGGCGTCAACAACCTGCCGGCCGGCCTGAAGATCCATCTGGCGGCGCGCCTCGGCCCCGCACCTGCTGCTGACGACGACCGCCCTGCCCCCGACTGGCGCAACGACGGCATGCTGCTGCCGGGGCGCTCCGGCGATGCATTCGCTGCGGGATCGGCCATTGAGCAGGATATCGCCGCCCGTCATCTTTGCCGCACCGGCTGGAAAGACTTGCTGGCCGAAGCCGAGAGCGGCGGCTATGCCAACCGTTTCACCGCCATCCGCGCCGATGTCATCTGGCGCCCGGCGCTGCTCGACGGCACCGGCTTGCTGCTCAACCCGAAACCGACTGCGCTGGGCAGCCAGACGGCCATCGTGGTCGGCCCTGACGGCAGCACGGCCAACGCCGGCACGGTCCATACCGATGCACTCGGGCGCATCCGCATCCGCTACCACTGGCAAACCAGCGAGTCGAACACTTGCTGGGTACGGGTATCGCAACTGCAGGCCGGCCCCGGCTATGGCGCCCAGTTCATCCCCCGGATCGGCTGCGAAGTGCTGGTCAAATTCTTTGACAATGACATTGACCGCCCGATCGTCAATGGCACGCTGTACAACGGCCAGGGCCAGGATGATGCATCAGCCTTCGGTGCTGCCGCAGACCATGTGACGGCAGGACAAGATAACAAGATCGGCGCTGGCAATTCGCCCGCCTGGCATGGCGCAGCAGTCGGTGAACACAAGCATGCAGGTTTCCTGTCCGGTTTCAAGAGCGTGGCGCTGGGCACCGATGGCCTGTCCCGGCAATCGAGCCAGCTAGTGTTCGACGACACGACCGGCCGGCTGCGCACCCAACTGGCTACCGATGCAGCTGCTACACAAGTCAATCTTGGCCACCTGATCCACCAGGCCGACAACTATCGCGGCAGTTTCCGCGGCACCGGCTGGGAAATGAGGACCGATGCGTATGGCGCAATCCGTGCCGGCAAGGGTTTGTTATTGACCACCTATTACGGCAGCGCACCCGGCGGACAAATGGAGCCGACCGGCGACAATGTGGCGGGCGCGGCCCTGCTGAAGCAGGCGCAGGGCTTTGCTGATACCTTCAATCAGGCGGCAGCTACCCACCAGACGGTGCAGATGGTGGCGGCCAAGGGAGATAAAACCCTGAACGGCAGCGGCAGCCAGAGCAGCCTGGAAGAAGATGTGCCGCCGCTGGCGGCGATGTTGAAAAAGGTGGCGGGTCAGGTCAGCGCCCGGGATGGCAGTGAAGAGGGTGCGGGAGACAAGGTACCACACAGTACCGCGCCGCTGGTCACGGTAGCAGCCCAGGCCGGCTTGGGCATGACGGTATCTGATGGTTTCCATGTGGCGGCTGGGGAAGTAGCGCACTTTGCCAGTGGGCGCGACATGCAGGTGGCGGTCGGGGAAGCCTTGAGCGTGCACAGCGGACAAGCCATTGGCATCCTGGCGGGGGCGGTGGGTGCCGGCGATGGTGATACCGGGATCAAGCTGTATGCCGGGCAAGGCAATGTGGAACTGCAGGCGCAAAGCGATGCGATGACCTTGGCGGCGAAGGAACTGGTGAAGCTGATGTCGGCCAATAGTCACATCGACTTTGCGGCCGCCAAGAGCATTACGCTGGCGGTGGAAGGCGGTGCTTCTCTGACCATTGAGGGCGGCAATATTACCTTTGCCTGTCCTGGCACCATTTCGATCAAGTCCAGCAGCAAGAGTTTTACGGGGCCGGCGCAGATGAGTTATGCCATGCCACAGTTGCCAAAAGGCAAGTTTCTGTGCGTTGAATGCATGATAAAGGCAGCCGAGCAAGGCGCCATCGCTGCACTTCGCTAACAAAGATCAGTTATGACACAGGCAAAGGAATTTCTTAGCAAGATTGAATGGCAAAAATGGCAAACCAGTCACAAGCTGTTTGCTTTTCTAGACTCTGCACAGTTGTCAAATGAAGACCGCAGGTCATTTCAAAGTCTTGATTCAACCGTATGCATTGGTCTGTTTAAAGGCACTCCAGACGAAGGGCTCAAAGATGTTGAACCGTTGTTGCTTGATCCGCTCAACATCCCGACATCGCATGGCATATCTTGGTTGATTCAAAATGAAAAAACCAGCCCCATGCTGCTTTGGCTAGTATCGGATGTGCCGATGAAAGAGCTTGCGCCTCACCTGCGCTCATTGCTCAGCGCTGACTTGCCCGGCGCACCCAATGCACTGCTGCGCTTCTACGACCCCCGGGTATTTCACAAACTCATGCAGGTGTTGGATGCAAATCAAAAATCTCTGTTTTTTACAAATGCTCAGCAATGGTGGGCATGGCACAAACCCAGTGGCAAAAGACAAACCTACATCGCGCCGACGGGCAACATGCAGCCAGTTGAAAAGATTGTTCTGAGTGCATTGCAAATGCAAGCACTGAACCAAATGGACTTGGATGACTTTGTTAAAAACACCCAAGCCGACATGGTTCGCAACAAGAAAGATCGCCTGCACACAAAAAACCTCAGCGATGCAGATGTAGAACGGCATGTTGGCGAGCACATCAACAAAGCCATTGCTTTTGGTTTTGAATCTGAAGAAGCTGTCATTGAATATCTGCAGCACGTAGCCGCCACCCTTGGGTGGGTATACGAAGAAAAAGATCTTCGGGGCGTTGTGTCAACACTCCAAGATGACAGACTCACTGAAGACGAAAAGCTGGCGTTTCTGAAAGACGCTTGCGCCACCGTGTTAATTTAGAAAACTAGTTCAATATGTCCGACGAAAAAAAGAAACTTGGCGAGTGCACAGTTGGCTGCTCAGAGGAGGTGTTTCATCTGGTGGTTTTGATTGCTGGCACGACCGACCCAATCAACATCACTATCGACGCCAAAAGCCGAGCAATGAGTTATGCAAACCCTGCAACCTATTGGGATAAAAAGTTTTACGAAGGCATTCAAGAGCTTGTAAATTCCACTCGAAATGCATCGCTCTTTGACATGCATGGTTGGACGGGCGACAACCGCAAGGGCAACCGGGAAGTGGCGGGCGCCTATCTTGTGAATCGGCTTTCAGGCTCCAATAAGGAAAAAGCCTTTTATGGGCCCAGTTACAAGAAAAAGAAAATTCATATCCACCTGGTAGGCCACTCACACGGTGGCAACGTCATGAACGAAATGACGCAGCAAATATCCAAGCTGGGTGGCAAATGGCCTGCCACCTGGAAGATCAAGAGCTTTACCTACCTCTCGACTCCATTTTTCCAAAAAATCCACCAAGTGAGGGTGGGCGGTTTTGTGCATCCGCAGGCCGAGGTGTTTAATGCCTACAACGACTACGACTACACGCAGCGCATGCTGGCGGACTTTTCGTTGTTCACCTTGCATGACGCAGTGCAGGTGCACCATATCACGGAAACCATCTCGAACAGTCTTAAGGATCTCATCGCATCGTCCAATGCCGTGTCCTGGGATTTAGCCACGAGTGCTTGGCTCACTGAAGAAAAAGGGCGGCGGCTTTATACAGCAACGCGGGATTTGCTGGGAAGTACCGAGAAGAGGCAAGGCTTCAAAAGCGTCGGTCAGTTTTTACAGAGTATTGAAGAAGTTTTCGTTGGTTTAAACAAGCCCGTTCAATACAAGGTGGACAAAGGCATTCAGGCCAACAACACGGTCACCCAATCGTTACAATTGCTTAGCGATAGCAATCTGGCTAACTTGAAAGCAGTGATTGCAGCGCTGACGGAAAACATCGAGCTGTCTGTAGGGGAATTAAACAGAGGAATTACCAATAATAGTTATTCCCGAAAAGGTTTTGCTTCTGCATTTTTAGCTGGGGGCTTGCCCTTGGCCAACAATCTTGCAGCCTTCTTGAACGTGCCTGCGGGGGTGCCCAATGTGGCGCGCGCAGGTGTGCTGTGGCAAACTGTGGTGAGCATTCTTAGCGATGCTATTGAGGTGTTTGACGACACGGTAACCAAGCCCGATGCGCAGTTCAATGGCAGCCGCCCCATCACGCACTTGGACGTTACCGCGCGCGACTCCTACCACCGCAGCGCGCAACAGACCAATAGCCGCAGGCTCATGGCCAGGATTGAAACCCTGGAAAAGCGGGCTACCGCCAAGCCAGAAGCCAACCTCTTGTTTGACCTGTTGCTCATCTTGATGGTGCACAATCCCCAGGTGCGCGGTGTTGCGACCATGCTCAACACCTGGGCTGGGCGTATTGATAAGTTTGAATACGTCGCTACGGGGGACGTAGATGCCGCAGCCAAGGCAATGCACGCCACCATGAGCAACCTGGCGAATGCTTTGCTTAGCCGCTTTGTGGGCGAGATTGAAGACGCAAGTGACACCCATCCAACCGAAGAAATGCCCAAACGTGGCAGCTTGCCCTATTTGCTCAAGGAGTCACACTCCACCAGCCGCCGGGTGCTGCACCCTGAAGTTAAAGCGTTCTTGCAGCGCATGATGGAAAAGTGAATCGCCATGAAAACCAAACCTCACCTCTCGCTACCCATCGTGGGCTTCTTACTGGCCCTGGCCGCATGCGCCAGCGCGTGGACTGCGTCGCCCAAGCCCGCCAAAGCACCCGTTGACAACGCCAGCAGCCGCCTTGCAGACCATGAGGCGCGCCGTGCCAAGTTTCAGCAACTGTGTGCCAACCCCACACCATCGCAGCGCGAGACGCTGGAGATTTGGGCTAAAGGGGATCGCAAAACCTACGGGCCAGAGTTTTGCGGTAAGGTGGAATACAAATACTTCGGGACCAAGGAGCGGCCCAAAACTTGGCATGAGATTGCTTTTAATGCCGAAGATAACGTTCGGGACTTTAGCCCTATACAGTATTTTGGTGGCATCAAGCATGCGGGCGTAGGTGGTGTGGTCACTGATTTATCTCCAATTGCCAATTACACAGAGCTTGAGAGCTTTTCTATTTCCGATAGCAAACGTGTGGTCGACATCAGTGTCATCGCCAACTTCAAGAATCTTAAAACATTGAGTTTGCAAAACACGCAAGTTGTCAGCCTGGCACCACTGGCAGGCCTGAGCAAGTTGGAGGTTTTGAATTTGCATATGGATACCCAAGACGGCTTGCCCGGACGCAAGGGGTTTGAGGCACTGCGGCATTTGAAGAGCTTGACCCGGCTCAACATGAATGTGGCAGAACCCTTGGGCGATCAGCTCAAGGACTTGCAGAACTTGCAAAGCCTGGTGATATACGGCCCTGTCAACGATGTGTGCAGCCTCAAGGGACTCAGAAAATTGACCAGCTTGTATTTGATTAAGAGCGACATCCGGGACATTTCCTGCCTCAAGGATTTGAAGGAGCTTGTGGCTATTGCTTTACAAGGAAATCCCATCAAAAGCATAGCTGAGCTTGCACCACTCCCCAAGTTGAGGAATCTTCATATTGAAGACACCTTGATTGAGGACCTCTCGGCTTTAACAGGCAACCCCAATATGTACCTCTTGGACACCGACGGCGCTCCCTTGCGTTGGTGCTCTCCCAAGACTGCAAAGGACATTAAAAAGGGCGTCTCCTGCTTCAATGCAGACGGAACCGAGAAGCCTTGGTGGAAGCGGGCGCTTAGGCAATAGAGAAGTCTCATGGAATTCACCGAAATTGTTAAAGGGTTGGAGTTCTTTTCCATCCCAGCGCCCTTAATCGCATCTGTTTTGTTATTGGTCGGCATGGCGTGGATGTGCTGGCGTGCACGTTCCCTTATGCCGATCATCCGGCGCATTTGGCGCTGGGTTGCTGGCAGTGGCTCAGCCGTCTCGGACGAAGAAGTCCAAAGAACATTGGCTGAAGAAGTGACCTTGGACCCCGGCGGCCGCTTCAAATTTCCCCGCCCGTGCCCCCCCAAATTCTCCCAGGCAGCACAGCC
>JAKFFK010000231.1:0-7112 GCA_036675285.1 Paucimonas sp.
TCGGCCATGATCTGTTTCGTGATGCCAGCGATGATGGCAGGCTCACCCAGATCGCGCTGCTGGTCGGCGGCATTGAACCAGTTCCAGCAGCGCGCACTGTTGGCGTCGGACGACTGTGCCGGGTAGGCGACCAGGCAATGATTTTCTTCAGCGAGTTCATTCATGCGGGTGCCGGCGGCAAAATCTTGCGCATCCTGCTTGCAACCATGCAGCATCACGATCAGCGGCAATGGCTGCCCGGTGTACCCGGAGGGTACAAACAGCATGTAGTCGCGCGCCCCCGCTTCATTGGTGTAGGTGCGGGAGATGAATTGCGATGGCTGAACTTTCCGGCCGACACGGCCATCTGCTGCAAGCAGCTTGCCGTTCCACGGACTGCTTTGGATCCAGTCGTGACTGGATGCTTGAGTTGCCGGAAAACTTGCTGGCTGCACCAGCGTGATCGTGCCGGATTGCCGCAAGGCGCCACGCGCATGCAGGCTGATCGGGTCACGATGTCGTGATCGGGATGAAGCACCGGCATGCCGGGCCAAGGCCAGGTTTTTTCCATTCATTTTCATAGAGCTCCTTTGATGCGGAAAGCGGACCGCCCTGGCAATGATGGTAGCCGAAGGAGAGTCGTGACGACTTCAGCCGGGTAGGCTGGAAGCGTCACGAATGACGATGACGCGTAAGTTCATCGTCAATACCGCCATCTTATGTTGCGGTGCAATATAAGAATACAGGCAGGCGGGAGCTTGTCAACTTCCATGGCCAATACCAGCTATATCATTGATGAATGTTACTAATGAAAAAGATATGTGTTCGCCATGACATTGCGCTGCGCATGGCCACCGATATTGGCATGACTCACCGGCGCGATCAGATGCGGCTCGATTGGTTGCCATCATTTTTATATTTCATGACAAACAGCGCCGGCGTATCAACCTTGCGTCAGGCGCCCGGTTGCGGATGTGAAGGCGGGTCTCTGCGCGGCGGAATTTTGTTGTGATTGGGGTCTTTCATCGGCGGCCCGTGCGTGCGTCCGCGATGATTGTCAGGAACCGGTTCCTTATCCGGTATCACCGGATTTTCGTCTGGCGCGCGATGTGCTGCAGCGGCAGCGCCGAGCATGCGGTAGACGCTTTTGCAAACGACTGCCGCAGTCCCGCCGCAAGTACTGTGATAACAGTCGGTCGGGGCTGGTACGGTATTGCGGACACGCTTCCTAACAGGATTGTGTTGGCTAGTCGTGTCCATATTAGCCAGAAAAAACGAAATTTCCATCTCAACTCACTCTGATTGAACGGATGAATCCATCATACCCCACTGCGCAAGAGGTAGTCTGAATTGATGCAAACTATCTGGCCATTGCACTGCGCGCGGCAGATCTGGAATTGGTCAGCGCATGCTGCACCTTGTGCGCCAAATCGTTGAACTGAAACGGTTTTTGCAACACCATCCCGGTCTCAATGACGGCATCAATCGCCCGCATGTCGGCGTAGCCGGTGGCAATGATGGCTGGCAGGCCGGGAAGTTTTTTATGTGCGAGCGCAATCAATTCGGCGCCGGTCATGCCGGGCATTAAAAAGTCAGTGATCAATAAATCCGGCTGCACGGCATCAAGCTGGTCGAGGCCGGCCTGGCCATGGTCGGCCTGCGCCACTTGATAGCCAAGCACTTCCAGGCATTCGACAATAAACTGGCGTGCCCGTGGATCGGCCTCCACTACCAGAATGCGGGCGCGCTTGCCCCTCGACGCCGACGTCCATGTCGCTGTGCGAGGCAGATTCAAGCACTTCACCGCGCGCTGTTTGGCCGCCTTGCGAATCGTGGCCGCAATCCGCGTCATCAAGCATGCTGAAGAAATTTCCAGCTCCTGGATGTTAATCCTAGCAAGGAATTATCAAAATAAATTCCGAAATGAAACTTGTTTATTACCAATATAATTAATCAATGCCATCAAATTCCGGAGCTCATTTTCAGGCAGATGGCAAAGTCGGTACAGCCAGTGTTGATGATGCAAACTTTCAAGAATTCAGTTTGCGTGTAGCCGACGTTGCTGGGCGAGAGTCATTTTCCGAGAAAAAGTCTTCCCCTTCTGCAGCGTCGCCAAGTTCGCTGGTGCCGTGGCTATAGATGGCGGTGCCAATGCTGACGAGACGGTAGAATTCATCTTCAGACAATTTGCCGGCGATATCTGCCAAAGCTTCTGCCATGAGCGCCGCCACACTGAATAGATTGGTTTCTCCCAATTGCTGATTTCCCCGCATCATCAATGCCAATATCTGAAACTTGTTCATGATAACCTCCGCACAATGAATAAATATTTCAGTTTGTTGCTGATGCGGGAAAAACAAGAGTAATTATTCTGCATGCCGATGTTTATGGCTTTTAATATGCAGCGGATGAAGTGCATCGATTGGCGCAGTATCGCTTCAACTAAAAAGGGCATGCAATGGAATCACAAGAATCGATTCGCACATTCTGGTTTGGCGCCAATCCAGATGATGCTGTGGTTGCTGCAGAAAAATCCAGGCTATGGTGGGCCAAGGATCCACAGATGGACGAGACGATCCGGCGCCGCTTCCAGGCCGGTGTGGCCAAGGCGGCAAACCGTGAACTGGATGTCTGGGCCAGCCAGCCCGGCGGCTGTCTTGCGCTGATCCTGTTGACCGACCAGTTCCCGAGAAATATCCATCGCGGCACGCCGCAGGCATTCGCCTGCGATGCACTGGCGCTCGCCTGGAGCCGTGACGGTATCCGGCAAGGCTTCGACCAGCAATTGCGGCCGATCGAACGGGTGTTTTTTTATCTGCCGCTGGAACATGCTGAATCTCTGGCCGACCAGGATGAATCGGTGCGCCTGTTTGAAAAATTGACGGCCGAAGTCGATGCCAAAGACCGGCCGATCTTTGCCGGCTTTCTGGATTTTGCGGTGCGGCATCAGCGCATCATTGCCCGGTTTGGCCGTTTTCCGCATCGCAATCAGATTCTTGGGCGAGTTTCGACACCGGAAGAGCGGATATTCCTCAGCGAGGCCGGTTCGTCATTTTGAAATAAGTCTGGATGGCGTTTGCGTCAATGCTGAGCGGCATCAGGTTTATAATGTCGTCAGCCTGGCTTCAGCGCCGATCCCGGCCGTGCGTCGGAGCAGGGGCGTGCCAGCATTATCCATCCACCCCAGGAATTTGATCCGAATGAGCCGATTCTGGAGCCCTGTCGTCCAGGGCCTTACGCCATATGTGCCGGGCGAGCAACCAAAGCTGTCGAACCTGATCAAGCTAAATACCAATGAAAACCCGTATGGGCCGTCACCGGCAGTGCTGCAGGCATTGCAGGCGGCCGTGGGGGACGCATTGCGACTGTACCCGGACCCGAATGCGAGCGCGTTGAAAGTCGAGCTGGCCGAGTATCATCAGCTGACGCCCAACCAGATATTCGTCGGCAATGGCTCGGATGAAGTGCTGGCGTTCGTGTTTCAGGCACTGCTGCAGCATGAAGCGCCGCTGCTGTTTCCGGACATAACTTACAGTTTTTATCCGGTCTACTGCAAGCTGTATGGCATTGATTATGTCACGGTGCCGCTGACCGATGCCATGGCAATCCGCACCGCGGATTATCATCAGCCTTGCGGCGGCATCATCTTCCCGAACCCGAATGCGCCGACCGGCATCGGATTGCCGGCAGCCGGCATTGAAGCGCTGCTGGTCGAGCATCCCGATACGGTCGTGGTGGTCGACGAAGCCTATATCGATTTCGGCGGCGAATCGGTGATCCCGCTGGTCCGGCGTTTCCCCAATCTGGTGGTGGTGCAAACGCTGTCAAAATCCCGCTCGCTGGCCGGGTTGCGGGTCGGATTCGCGGTCGCTCATCCAGATTTGATCGAGGCCCTGGAGCGCGTCAAAAACAGTTTCAATTCCTATCCGCTCGACCGCCTGGCGATCGCCGGCGCCGTTGCCGCATTCCAGGACGAGGCCTATTTCCAAAAGACCCGCGCCGCAGTGATTGCTAGCCGTGACATGCTGACCCGGCAGCTGACGCAGCTGGGCTTTCAGGTGTTGCCGTCCCAGGCTAATTTCATTTTTGCGCGCCATCCTCGCCATGATGCCGCCGACCTGGCGAAGCGCCTGCGCGAACGCTCAATCATCGTGCGCCATTTCCGCCAGCCGCGCATCGACCAGTATCTGCGCATCAGCGTCGGCCATGAGCAGGATTGTCATGCCCTGATTCGCGCGCTGCAGGATATCCTGGCCGCGGCCGGGAATTAGCAGGGTATTGCTATGTCGATCATCGAACTTTCACCCACCTATACCGACCCGGACCGCTTTGTCGACATGCTGAGGACGCAAGGCTATGCAGTACTCAGCCCAAACGCACTTGGTGAATTCGCGCATTGCACCCCGGCCGAGCTGGGCGCCATCAAGCCGAGCTGGGACGATCTGCCGATGGACCGCTATCTGAAAGACGGCGGATGCTACCGGCAGCGGCGCCATTCCAGCTTTGTGGTGAAAGGCGCGCAAGTGACGCAGACCGCGCATCGAGCCCACTGGCAGCCGACCGAATACAATGCGCTGCACGGCGGCATGCAGCGGTTGTTCGAGCCGATTGCGCCGGTCACGATCGCGCAGCCGGTATGGACCAAGCTGCTGCAGTCGCTGGGCGGAGTCTGCAGTACGCTCAAGGGAAAGCAAGCCTGGTATGTGGAGGCGCACCAGTTCCGTATCGACACCGCCACCGGCATCGGCCGGCCCACGCCCGAAGGTGCGCATCGCGACGGCGTCGATTTCGTGGCGATTCTTTTTGTCGGCCGCGCTAACGTCAAGGGCGGCGAGAGCCGCGTGTTCGAGGCCAGTGGCCCGGGCGGCCAGCGTTTCACGCTGAGCCAGCCATGGACGCTGCTGATGCTCGA
Source organism: Paucimonas sp. (assembly GCA_036675285.1). GTDB lineage: Bacteria > Pseudomonadota > Gammaproteobacteria > Burkholderiales > Burkholderiaceae_D > Paucimonas. The sequence goes on from JAKFFK010000231.1 coordinate 4,892, forward strand.
CGACGAACGCGTGATCCATGAGTCGACGCCGGTGCAGCCGACCGTCGGCATCGGGCAGCGCGATACCCTGGTATTGACTTACCGGGCCGGCGGGTTTCAACAGGCGGTTGGCAGCCCGGCCTAACCGCGGACAGGATGCGCTTGCCGGACTGCTTAGCCGTGCGGATGGATTTGATTGCGCTGCATCAGACTTTTTTGACGAACTCCGTTTTCAGGCTCATCGCGCCAAAGCCATCGATTTTGCAATCGATGTCATGGTCACTGTCAACCAGACGGATATTCTTGACCTTGGTGCCCATCTTGACGACGCCTGCCGAGCCCTTCAGTTTCAAATCCTTGATCACCGTGACGGTATCGCCGTCCTGAAGTACATTGCCGGCAGAATCGCGGTAGACCTTGCTGCCTTCACCTGCCGACTCGGCAGCGGCAAGCACCGGCCATTCATGGGCGCATTCCGGGCAAATGTAGAGGCCGCCATCTTCATAGGTAAATTCGGAATTGCATTTAGGGCATGCTGGTAGTGCGCTCATGGTAGTGTCTTTCGCGGTACGGCCATCGCCGACATAAAGCCGTCAGTATACTGCGTGCCGGTAGATAATTCCGATTTGTGCCAGCCTGGGCGTGCTCGATCGGCAGCAGACATGCGAATGAATTCTTGAGATCAACGGCAGCTTCCATTTGCCCTCTGCAAAAATAGACTGAACCATCAATTCAATCGTTACTCACAGGTTCAGGGGGGCATGCAATCGATGTTTTTACAAATGGAATCGACAGCCACATGACATGCCGGATCACAATGCCGCATACAACAGCAACTGGATGCCGGAGGTGCTTGGCCGATGGAGGCGACGACTTTGCACCTCGATGAAGCCAAAACGGCACCGATGGTCGAGGCGCTGAGTGCGATTACTTTGGCGACCAGCGACATGGCGCGCGCTGTGGGTTTCTATCAATTGCTGGGGTTTCAATTGAAAGCAGGCGGCGCCGCAGAAGCCTTTACCTCATTTTCTATCGGCAATTCATTTTTCAACCTGATTGCAGAAGCGCACGAACCGGTCAACTGGTGGGGTCGCGTGATTTTCCATGTCGCCGATGTCGATGGCATGTACAGCAAGGCAGTTGATGCAGGACTGGCGCCGATGTTTTCTCCGCGCGATGCGCGTTGGGGCGAACGTTATTTTCACATGAAGGATCCGGATGGCCACGAGCTGAGTTTTGCCAAGCCCTTGAATTAAGCGCGCCTAAAGGTTGCTGTTGTTGCTTTGCGCCGACTGCCGGGTGGTTGCCACGGCAGGGCCGGGCATTGTGCAATGGGCTGCACGCTTGTGCGTCATGTATTTTTCTGCAGACAATGCGTCTGTCCATTCTGCCAGACGCGTATCAATGACTGTGTGCGACCAGCGCCTGGGGAATGCGCTGGCGTGTAAGACCGCCGCGTTCAAGCCAATGCGCGGTCTGATCGGCGGCGCGTTCGATCAATTCACCGGCATGCGAAAAGTCGTAGGGCGACGCCGCCAGCGGGCACAACGGCGGTACGGTGATGATATCGGCTTGCTCGCGATACAAGGCCAGTTCCATGACTAATTGATGCGCGATGAGTAGTGTGACAGCGTGCAGCGCACTGGCGATCGCGCTGCGCGGCGGCGACTCGAGCGCGCAGGCAAAACCAGTCGGCAGCACGATGATGCGCCTGGCGCCGAGACCAATTGCCACGCTGATCGGTGTGTTGCTGGCGATCGCACCATCGATCAAAGTGCGTTCGCCGATACGTACCGGGGGAAATATCGCCGGAATCGCGCAACTGGCCAACACGGCATCGATCACCGGGCCGTTCGACAGTCTGACCGTGCCGCCCTCGAGCAGGTCGGTCGCCACGATATGCAGCGGGATGCTTGCCTGTGCAAACGTCGCGTACGGCAGGCATTGTTCGAGCAGGTGGCGCAAGCCGGAGGCGTCGATCGCAGAACGGTGAGGGCCCATCAGCCCGAAGATACTGCGCCAGGCGAGCGGAAACACTTCTGTGCGGCGCAATCCACGCCAAATGGTTTCCAGTTGTGCGACCCCGTCGGCGTTCGGCGCGCCGGCGAAATAAGCGCCATTGATGGCCCCTACCGAAGAACCGATCACCAGATCCGGCACCAGGCCGTGCGCCGTCAGCGCGCGCAGCATGCCAACCTGGACCGCGCCGAAACTGCCGCCGCCGGCAAGTACCAGTGCTGTC
>JAKFFK010000127.1:0-7051 GCA_036675285.1 Paucimonas sp.
CCCAGCGACACGCCGCTTGCATAGAACTTGCTGCACTGGCGGCCATCGGCATGCTGTTTCAGGCGCCGTACGATCCAGTCGATTTCCGCCGCATCGCCGGAATGGTAAAAGCGCGGACCCTGGTTGAGTTCACCCGAGCAGCCGCGAAAATGCGGTACCGCACCCGACCAGCCCAGGCTGGCAATATGCGCCATCAGCGCGCGGCTGTAGTGACTGTCGGAAGAGCCTTCCAGTCCATGAAACAGCACGATGAACGGGCGGCCTGCCTGGCCATCGACAAAATCGATATCGATAAAGTCATCATCCGGCGCGTTCCAGCGCTCGCGCCGGAACGCCACCGGCGGCTTGGCGATTAGGATGGCTGGATAGATGGTTTGCAAATGGCCGCCCGGCAGCCAGCGCGGCGCGGCATACGCGATCGCGCCCGAGGTATCAGGCCGCAGCGGCGCAGGGATAGGTGGCTGTTCCAGGCGGGCGTTCATATGCGGCTAATCGATGATCTATGGATAACACAGCCAGGCGTGCGAACCTGCGCTCAAGCTCGCTGGCGCGCATGGCGGTGGCTTCAATGCAGCACCGATGCGGCGACATTGGTTTCCGGCATTTTGCCTGGCGCCACACTGGCATGATGCATCGCCAGGCGCCAGCCTTGCGGCGTTTTCAGGTAGATGTTGGTGGCCAGGATATGCATGTCGTGCGATTCATCGGGGCCGCGCCGGACTTCCTCGATCACGTTATGCACCACGGTCATCATGTTGTGCACCGCATGCAGCTGCACCGGGCGTATATCCAATCCGCCGCGCTCGAAGATCGATTCCCATGCTGCGCGGATTGCGGCATGGCCGACCAGGCGCGGCGCGCCGGGATGGACGCACACGATTTCCTCGTCGTCTGCCCACAGCGCCATCAGGGCTTCGATATCGGCGTGGCTGATCGCGTCGTAATACGCCGCCTCGACTTCATCGACCGTGCCCGACGGTTTGCGTGACTTAGCCATGATTTGCGCAACCTTTTATTAATTCATACATTGCCATGCAGCGCGCCGCTTGCGCTGTGCGGTAGCAGTTCAATGGTGGCCTTTTGCAGCAGCGCCCGGCTGCAAGCGGTACACCGTGCTGCAATACGGGCATTTGGCTTCGCCATTGGTCGCAAAGTCCAGGAACACGCGCGGATGCGAAGACCAGATCGGCATGTTCGGGTTCGGACAATAAGCCGATTGGTAGCTGGCATCATCCAGTTCCACTACCGCGACGTCAATTTTTTCACTCATCAGGATTCTCCAGCAATTTAAATATAGGTGAGCCAGTGTTGATATTGCGGCGCCTTGCCGGCCACCACGTCAAAAAACAGCGACTGCAATTTTTCAGTAATTGGCCCGCGGCTGCCGGCGCCGATCTGGCGGTTGTCGAGTTCGCGGATCGGCGTGATTTCGGCTGCGGTGCCGGTAAAGAAGGCTTCGTCGCAGCAGTACATTTCATCGCGCGTGATGCGCTTTTCAATCACCTCGATGCCGAGATCGCGCGCCATGGTCAGCACCGCGTCGCGGGTGATGCCGTCCAGGCAGGACGCCAGGTCTGGCGTATACAGCTTGCCATTTTTGACGATGAATACGTTTTCGCCGGAGCCTTCGGATACGTAGCCTTCGGTATCAAGCAGCAGCGCTTCATCGTAACCGTCGGTCAGCGCTTCCTGGTTGGCCAGAATCGAGTTGATGTAGTTACCGGATGCCTTGGCGCGCACCAGCGAGACATTTACATGGTGGCGCGTGAAGGACGAAGTCTTGACGCGGATGCCCTTGGTGACACCTTCTTCGCCGAGATAGGCGCCCCACGACCAGGCAGCTATGGCGACGTGGATCGTGTTGCCCTTGGCCGAGATGCCGAGCTTTTCCGAGCCAATCCAGATCAGCGGACGGATGTAGCAGGATTCGAGCCGGTTTTCCCGAACCACCTGGCGTTGCGCTTCGATCAGCGTTGGCATGTCAAACGGGATCGTCAACTGGAAAATCTTGGCCGAGTTGAACAGCCGCTGGGTATGTTCCTGCAGACGGAAAATCGCCGTGCCCTGGGCTGTCTTGTAAGCCCGCACGCCTTCGAACACCGCCATGCCATAGTGCAGGGAATGGGTCAGTACATGGATATTGGCATCGCGCCAGTCGATCAGTGTGCCGTCTTTCCAGATTTTGCCATCGCGGTCATCCATGGACATTTCGGGTACTCCGACTATTTTGTAAAACCAAGATTTTAACCCGGATATTTCATCCTCCTGCATCTAGTGGGTCACTTGGCAACAGGTGTGGCAAATAAAAGCGATAGATTTTTGTGCCAGACAAGACGCAAACCGCAGCGATAGCGGGACTATCGCGAGAATTTGCAACGCTGTCTGGTGCAAATTCTCGCGCTTTTATGCTGCATCAGTTGCCAAGTGACCCACTAAATCCATGATCGAGATGAATCGATGCAACGGGTACTTAGCTTCGTCGGTAAAATACGCTTACATTTTTTAGAAATCGTTGTCGGCTCAGCAATTCTTTATTGACATTTATAACATCAACTTGAGCCGGACCGCCGATTGATGCAATGGCGGCCTGGCGAATTATTTTTTCAGTATGCGCAAGATAGAAGTCAGTCTGCCAACTTTTGGCTTGGCAGTAGCGGAACAGCCGGCATTTCGCGAAGCGCTGAAAACCGGTGCGCCGACCATGCCGGGTATTTTTGCCTGGGGCATGGTGACTGCCATGGCAATGGTCAACGGCGGCCTGACTATCGGCCAGACGCTGGCCATGACATTCATCGTCTTTGCCGGTTCGGCCCAGCTCGCAGCGCTGCCGCTGATCATGGCCAATGCCTCGGTATGGATCGTGTTTGCGACTGCGCTGGTGGTCAACCTGCGCTTTGTGATTTTTGCCGCCGCAATCGGTCCGCATGTGTCGCATCTGCCATGGTACAAGCGGCTTTGGTATGGCTACCTGAATGCGGACTTGACCATGGCACTGTTTTCGGTGCGCTTTCCGCCGCATACGCTGCCTCGGCCGCTGGGCAAGGAAGGCTATATCGCCGGGATCGATTATCTGAACTGGACCGCCTGGCAATCCGGTTCGGTGGCCGGCATTGTGCTGGGCAGCCAGATTCCGTCGAGCTGGGGCATCGCGTTCGCCGGCACGCTGGCCTTGCTGGCCGTCATGATCCCGCTGATTATCAATTCCGCCGCGCTGACCGGCGTCATCGTTGCGGGCGGACTGGCCGTCGCGACAGCGCAACTGCCTTATCGTCTGGGATTGCTGATTGCCGTGATTGCTGGCATGGTAGCGGCCATGACGGTCGATACGATCATCGAACGCCGTAAAGCGAGGAGTGCCGCATGAATGAATCCGATATCTGGCTAACCATCATTTTGATGACGATTGCCACGATTGTTACGCGCAGTTCATTCTTTTTGCTCGGCGATGCGGTCAAGTTGCCAGCTAAAGTGCAGCATGCGTTGCGCTATGCGCCGGCCGCCGCGCTGGCGGCGATTGTCGTGCCGGACCTGGTACTGAGCGGTAGCAGCGTAAGCCAGACCTTGATGAATCCCAAGCTGCTGGCCGCACTGGGCGCTGCCGGGTTCTTTATTGCAACCAGGCATATGCTGGGTACGATTGCCATCGGCATGAGCCTGTACACCGTATTGCGTCTGGCAGCATAAACCTGGTGCCAGCGCCAGCCGCAGCCGGGTAGATGGCATTTGGGCAAACTCTGGTCTGAAATGGCTTTTTTGCCGGGTTCCGGTGCGGTAAAATAGCGGTTTTTCAATATTCTGCTATTACGGGGACCTATGCAATTCAAACGCTTAAGTGATTTGATCGCCGCCAGGCAACTCCAAGGCAAACGCGTTTTCATTCGCGCCGACCTCAACGTACCGCTGGATGATGCCGGCAATATCACCGAAGATACCCGCATCCGGGCTTCGGTACCGGCAATCCGGGCATCGCTGCAGGCGGGTGCTGCCGTGATGGTGACGTCGCATCTGGGCCGCCCGACTGAAGGTGAACTCAAGCCGGTCGATTCACTGGCGCCGATTGCCAAGCGCTTGTCTGAATTGCTCGGGCAGCCGGTCGAACTCAGGCAAAACTGGATTGATGGCGTCGAAGTTGCGCCGGGCCAGGTGGTGTTGCTGGAGAATTGCCGGGTTAACGTCGGTGAAAAGAAAAACAGCGACGAACTTGCCATCAAGATGGCCAAGCTGTGCGACGTGTATGTCAATGATGCGTTCGGCACCGCGCACCGCGCCGAAGCCACCACGCATGGCATTGCGAAATACGCGCTGATCGCTTGCGCCGGCCCATTGCTGGCGGCCGAACTCGATGCGCTGGCCAAGGTTTTTGGTAATCCGGAGCGTCCGCTGGCAGCGATTGTCGCCGGCTCCAAGGTGTCGACCAAGCTCACCATCCTGAAATCGCTGGCTGACAAGGTCGATTACCTGATCGTTGGCGGCGGCATTGCCAATACGTTCATGCTGGCAGCCGGCTTGAAGGTGGGTAAATCGCTGGTGGAGCAGGATCTGGTGGCAGAAGCGAAAAACATCATCGACATGATGGTCAAGCGCGGCGTGCCGGTGCCGATTCCGGTGGATGTGGTGTGCGCCAAGGAATTTTCGCCGACGGCGGCCGCTACCATCAAGGATGCCAGGGATGTCAGTGACGATGACATGATCCTGGATGTGGGTCCGAAGACCTCGGCATTGTTGGCGCAGCAAATCGCCCAAGCCAAAACTATCGTCTGGAATGGCCCGATCGGTGTGTTCGAATTCGACCAGTTCGCTGAAGGCACCAAGTCGCTGGCGCTGGCAATTGCCGAGTCGAACGCATTTTCGATTGCCGGCGGTGGCGATACACTGGCGGCGATTGCCAAATACAATATCGCCGACAAAATCAGTTATATCTCTACCGGCGGCGGCGCTTTCCTGGAGTTTTTGGAAGGAAAATCACTGCCAGCGGTGGCGATTTTGCTCGAACGCGCTGACGGCGGCCTAGTCAATGACCAGTAAGCATGGCGCCGGCTGCCGGCCGGCGTAATTTTGTTTTTTTCTTGTCCTTTGGAATATTGAATGCGCCGCGCCACCAAAATTGTTGCCACCATCGGTCCAGTCTCGAGTGATCTGGATACATTGACCCGCATGATCCAGGCCGGCGTCGATGTGGTCCGGTTGAATTTTTCGCACGGCAAGGCGCAAGACCATATCGACCGGGCGCGCCTGGTGCGGGAAGCGGCGCAAATCTGCGGGCGCGAAGTGGCGATCATGGCGGACTTGCAGGGGCCGAAAATCCGCGTCGGCAAATTCGAGCATGGCAAGGTCCAGCTGGAAAAGGGCGCCGCGTTCATTCTCGACGCCAATTGCGAAATGGGTAACCAAGAGCAGGTCGGCCTCGATTACAAGGAATTGCCGCGCGATTTACGGCCGCAGGATGTGTTGTTGTTGAATGACGGCTTGATCGTACTGGTGGTCGACAAGGTGGTCGGCAGCGCAATTCACACCACGGTCAAGATCGGCGGCGAGCTGTCCAACAACAAGGGCATCAACCGCCAGGGCGGCGGCTTGTCGGCGCCGGCGCTGACCGCCAAGGACATGGAAGACATCAAGACCGCGATGAGCATGCGCGTCGACTATGTGGCGGTATCGTTCCCGAAGAATGCCACCGACATGATGATGGCGCGCCAGCTGGCCAATATCGCTGGCGAAGCGCACCGGCACAAGCCGATGATGATCGCCAAGATCGAGCGTGCCGAAGCGATTCCTGCGCTGCAGGAAATCCTCGATGCCTCCGACGGCATCATGGTCGCACGCGGCGACTTGGCAGTCGAAGTCGGCAATGCCGCAGTGCCGGCCTTGCAAAAGCGCATGATCAAGATGGCGCGCGCGTCCAACAAGATTGCGATTACCGCCACGCAAATGATGGAGTCGATGATCGTCAATGCGATCCCGACCCGCGCCGAAGTCTCCGACGTGGCCAATGCGGTGCTTGACGGCACCGACGCGGTGATGACATCGGCCGAAACCGCCTCGGGACGCTACCCGATCGAAACGGTCGAAGCGATGGCAGCGATTTGCCTGGAAGCGGAAAAGTCGGAAGACTATGCGCTGGATGCCGATTTCCTGAATGTGACGTTTACCCGGATCGACCAGTCGATTGCGTATGGCGCGCTATTCACCGCCTATCATTTGCGAGTGAAGGCGATCGTGGCGCTGACCGAATCCGGGTCGACCGCGCTATGGATGAGCCGCTACACCATCGATATTCCGATTTTCGCAATGACGCATATGCTGGCCACGCAACGCAAGGCAACGCTGTACCGCAATGTCCAGACATTTGAAATGATGCATTCGCTGGATAGCGAAGCAGTGATGAAAGCCGCAGAAGATTTGCTATTGGCCAAGGGACTCGTGCAAAAGGGTGACATGATAGTGGTTACCTGGGGCGAGCCGATGGGGCAAGTCGGCGGCACCAATGCCCTCAAAATCATGAAAATTGGTGGAAATTAATTTTATTTTTGGAGAATAGTCATGCCACTCGTATCGATGCGCCAGTTACTCGATCATGCCGCTGAAAACGGTTATGGTTTGCCGGCATTCAATGTCAATAATCTGGAACAGGTCTCCGCGATCATGGCCGCCGCCGATGCAGTCGGCGCACCGGTGATCATGCAAGCCTCGGCTGGCGCGCGCAAGTATGCCGGCGAAGCCTTCCTACGTCACTTGATCGAGGCCGCGGTGGAAGCCTATCCGCACATCCCTGTGGTGATGCATCAGGATCACGGCCAGTCGCCTGCAGTGTGCATGGCGGCGATCAAGTCCGGTTTCACTTCAGTGATGATGGACGGTTCGTTGAATGAAGACGGCAAGTCGGTCGCCAGCTATGAATACAATGTCGATGTGTCGCGCAAGGTGGTCGAGTTTTCGCATTCGATCGGCGTGACGGTCGAGGCCGAGCTCGGCGTGCTGGGTTCGCTCGAAACCATGAAGGGCGACAAGGAAGACGGCCACGGCGCCGACGGCACCATGACCCGCGAACAGT
>JAKFFK010000074.1:0-34184 GCA_036675285.1 Paucimonas sp.
CAGTGGCGCATGAAACAGTGAAATCAGTTCATCAAATATGCGTAGCGCATCGTCATCAATGGCGCCATGCTGCTTGAGCAGCACCAGCGTCCCGCAAGCCTTTGCAACCGGTTTGCCTGGCTCACCTTCCTCGTGCGCCATTAGCGGAATCGCTGCAATGCCTTCCAGTTTCCAAAGGCCTAGTAATTTTTTCACTTCGCCGCTTGCATTGGCGATGTCGGCTTGAATGGTTTTCTGCGCAAGGAAGGCCTTGGCGCTGAGATTCGGCACTTCTGCCTCTAGCTCGACTCTGTAACCAGCGTAGGTTTCTTCAAGAAATTGAAATTCATCAGTGAAATGCACTTTCAGGCTGATCAAAGCACTTCCAGTTGTATCAACTAGATTAATCAGGTAACCGTCCAGTAATGCCAATTTTTCAATCTGCTCGCCAAAAAGATTCAACAAGGTCGTCAAATCGATGCTGTTATTGATTTTTTTTAAAAGGGAGCACTTGTCCGCTATTGAGTAATATGACACTTCTATTCCCTGACTGAATTGACTGCATATTATTGCGCGATTTACGTCAAATAAGCGTACCTCCAAGCAACTAATTGTGTAAAACTTTCATCTACGCTACTTAATGTTGGTAACTGGCAATAGAAGTGATTGGCATCTGATACGAGATCCGGCTTTCCTTGTATGGGGATATCGGCATGTCGGGCCATCAAGACTTTAAAGATTTACACTATGGCCACTAAGCTTGGACCGGATTTTTGCTTATAAGCAGCCCGAACCCTCCAACAGGCTAATCTCAAGAATGGACATTTGAATACAGTGGCTGCAGTCAGGAAGTTTATTCCTGTGCCTCCAAAAAACACTTGGGTAGAGTTGAATATCGGTTCCGGAAGTCTTCAGGTTGCCGTTTTCGTGGTTTTGCTCGGATTGCTTTAGGACGCCGGTCTGGATGACTGGAACAGAGGAATAGGGGGCATGCAACCCGTGATGATGCAGAATCCATTGCACTGAGAATCTATCGGAAGAGCTATTGCCAAGACAGACTACCAAGGTTACCAAGGTGCCGCTTCACCTTGGTAACTTTTTTCCCAGCAAAAATTCAGTAAGCATTGCTCCCAGTCCAGCCTTTGAATGTTGTCCAGAATATAATTTTTATATCCATAAGAAAAGACCAGTTCTTGATGTAATACAAATCGAACTGAACCCGCTTTCTCATTTTGTCGACTGTATCAGTTTCGCCACGATGGCCGTGGATTTGCGCCCAGCCGGTAATGCCGGGTTTGACGCGATGGCGCAGCATGTACATTTCAAGCAAGTCCTTATATTTATCATTGTGCTGTAACGCATGCGGACGCGGTCCAACCACGGACATGTCGCCTTTCAACACATTGATAAATTGAGGCAATTCGTCAAGGCTGGTTCTGCGCAAGAATTGACCGAATGGCGTGACACGCGGATCATCACGCGTCGCCTGCATCACCCCCTGCGTTTCCTGATGCATTTTCATGCTACGGAATTTATAGACATGAATTTTCTTGCCATTCAAACCGAGGCGTGGCTGCTTGAAAAAGACCGGGCCAGGCGAAGTGCACTTGATGCCGATGCCGATAACGATAAACAGAGGACTCAGCAAGATAAGCGCAATCAATGAAAAAAGCTTGTCAAACATTGATTTGATAAGGCCGCCCATGCCGCTGGATACCGGACAATTCAAGTCAACTGCCGTTACACCCAGGAAATCGATCATTCGATTGCTAAGCATCTGGATGCCGATCATGTCAGGAACCCAGCGTATATCGACTAAGGCATTGCGCAGCAGATATTGTAATTCTTGCATTTTTGCCGAGGCTGCAATCGGCAACGTGATCCATATTTCATGAATTTTGTTTTTTAGTATGTAATCGTGAATTTCTTCAAGAGAGGCAATGCGTGTGATCGAATTTTCCTTCAGATTGCTGGCATCTTCTTCGTCGGCATGGATGGCCGTTACATCATAACCATACCAGTCCTGCTGCAATGCCCGGCGATGCATTTCCTGCCCCGTCTTACCATAGCCGACAATGACGACGCGCTTGTTATTCAAGCCCATTCCGCGCAAAAGACGCAGGGTTGAATACAGCACCAATCGATGAAAAATCAACAGCAAAGTGCCGATGATGTACCAGTAGAACAGCCAGACCCGGGAGACGTTGCCGGCATGGTGGATCAGGAAGCTGAAGAATAATCCCAGCAGCATGACTGCACCCCAGGCGGCTGCCAGTTGCCCAAACATGCTCAGCATCGGCCGTCCGCGCCATGATGCATAAACACCCAATTGCGAAAATAGAAAAAAAGCCAGTGCACAGCAAAAATACATCAAGACCGTATGAATCGGCGCCACGGCTTCAAGAGAATTATTAAAATGAAGAAAGCCTGCGAATTTTGCCGTGGCAATAATTGCAGCCACGTCAATCAGTCGCATCGAAAACTCCAACCGGGACGAATTGTTGATAAGAATGTCTTTCATATCGTTTCCGGTGCGCAATCAATATTCATTATTTGGTTTTTAAAAATATGGATGCTGAAAAATATTATGAATATGCAATTCGTCAGCGCTATTTAAAAAATGCTCTCCAGTGAAATCCATCCTGTGGCAAATCAGGAATTTCCTGCCTCAAATTCATATTAGTGAAGCGGGCGCAGCTCAATTTTGATTGGTCTCAACCGCGCAGAGTACGAATGGATTTGAACGATGAAAGCTTGATAAAAAGTGGATGAGTGTGGTGTTTTAACCTCGAAATTTACCTGCGGAGAAATTTGCTCAGGCTTACTTGGGCGGCCCGCATCGGTATTGGCTTCACTGCGGATATTGTCCAGTTAATATTGGTCTGTCGAAAAATTAATGTTATGACAATGTCTTTAGTGGAAGGCATGAAGGTCGCTTAGGCAAATTCTTATGGCATAGATTGATTGCCATAGGTACAAGGAAACTGGTTTATAATCAAAATACTGTTGACTGGGTGCAAAGCATTGCAAGTCAAGGTGAGCTAAATTCTTTTGATGGCGGACAAAGCAATGGCCGCCATTTCTTTTGCAGTCTTCCAGACAGCTGCCCTGCATAAAGTTAACGCTGTATCGATGCCGGTTCAGAGACTAGGCATTTCCAAGCTATTCGGTCGATTAATTTTTTTATATGGAATGATTCTATGAGGCTCCAGCAATCAGCAGCATGGTTACCTTCGTTACGCCGCCAGTGGTTCCTTCCTTTGCTTCTTAATACGGGCGTCGTGCTCAGCACCCCGGCGCTGGCAGATGAAGGCGATGTGTTGCGACCCTATGTCGGGTTTTCAATGACGCACGACGACAATATTCTTGCAACCAGCAAAATTTCGACAACGCCAAAACTTTCCGACACCGCACGTCGTCTTGAAGCAGGATTACTGGTCGATAAAACTTTCAGCCGTCAACGACTGACGGCAGATATCAATTTTGACAAGACCAGTTTTAACCGGTTTGAAAATCTGGATTACAACGGACGTGACATTAAAGGCAACTGGAACTGGCTGCTGGGCAGCCATGTTGATGGCAATCTTGGCTTGACCCATTCGCGTGCATTGACCTCTGTGCAAGACTCGCTGGAGAGCACCGGCTTGCCTTCGCGTTTGCCGAACGTGCGTACGCAGGATCGGCAATACTTTGATGCCGGCTGGCGCTTTCACCCAAGCTGGCGTGTACGCGGCGGCATCAGCCGTTATGAACTTGATTATGATCAGCCCGGATTGCAGACTTCCAACCGCACCATCAACGATGGCGAAGTCGGCATCGATTATCTGGCTCGAAGCGGCAGCAGCATTGGGGTTCAGGTCGGACATGCCGAAGGCGACTTCGCATTCAGCCCAGCCAATAACTATGGCCAGGATGAATTCAAGACCAAGGTCGTCTGGAAACTGACCGGCAAAACCGATTTGCAATTCCTGGCCGGTTGGGTGCGCCGTGAACACGACCTCACACCTGCCCAGGATTTTTCCGGCTTTAACGGCCGCATGAATGCGACATGGCGTGCGACCAATAAAATTACCGTGGATGCAGGCGTGTGGCGCGAGATTGGCGCTCTTGACGATGTCCTCACTGCCTTTTCCTTGAATGAGGGCATCAGCATCGGCGCCGGCTGGGAAATTGACGCCAAGCTCAGGCTGGATGGCTATTATCAACACGAGCAACGCGATTACACGCCAGCCAACTTGCCGCGTACGGATAATCTCAATTACAGTTCACTACGCTTGACGTATTACCCGATACGTAATTTGCGTATCCATACCGCAGTTTATCAAACGGTGCAAAATTCGAATGATAATGCATTGTCCTACCGCAACAAGGGACTCACTGTCGGGACTCGTTACGAGTTTTGATGCATCTGTTTTTCATTGCCATACTGAAAGGCATGCCTGGTAGATCAAACTGATCGCCAGCATCTGGCATCGCCTCTTTAGCAGCGATGCCAATAGAGAGCAGGGACAAATGTTCCTGCTCTTTTTTTTTACTTCAATTCTTTTACATGACCAAGTTGCGCCAATTCGCGATTGGTTTTTTTGCTACACATCCTAGGCAACTCATGCCAGATGTTCCAGTTGCGATACATCCCCTGCGCTAAAACAAAGTCATTGTTTGCATGAATGCTACATTGGATTAATGGAATTTTCATCCACGGGCATTCGATAAAAAACTTCTGCACATACATTTATTTGATGATTTCCATTATCGAGTTTATGTGACTTTGAACAAGGTTCTTTAATTGCTCAACGTTGTCAAAAATCAAGTGTGCCGGGTTTGATAAAAGGTTTAATGCTTTTGCAAACAGGCACTTATTGGCATCTTGGAAAAGCGAATTTGTCTATTCATGCTGCATGTTTCATTGCTGCCAGTAGGCGGGCATCGCACTCATTTTTCGAGCCAAATTATTGCAAGCAAAAGGAGTTCTGATTTGATCCGTAGCGATTTATCACTGCCGAAAGCAAGTTGTTGCTGGTTGTCTTGCCGGCTGCTGTTGTGCGGCTTGGCAGTGTGCACGGCCATATCAGCATGCGGTTACAGGGAAACCCGATCAAGCCAGTCGGTGGCGAGCGTCAACGGCAATCAGATCACGACAGACCAGTTAAGCGTAGAGGTGCTGCAGGTTGACGGTGTGCCGGATCAATCCAGCGGTCGTCGAGCATTGGATACGCTGATCGATCGGCATTTGCTGCAGGGTGAAGCAATTCGGAACAGGCTGGATCGGGATCCGCGTGTGATAGCAGCCATCGAGGGTGCCAAGTCCGAAATTCTGGCGCAGGCCTATATGCAAAACACGCTGGCGCACATCGCCAAACCTTCCCAAAAAGAGGTGGTTGACTATTTCAACCGCCATCCGGAATTCTTTTCAAGGCGCAAGCTGTTTGACATGAATGAACTGGCAATTTCTGTCGAGCAGGTTACCGATGAGTTGAAGATGGTTATGGATGGCGCCAAATCCCTGGATGATGTCGCCGCCTGGTTGGACGGACAGCGCATTTCCTATGCGTATAGCAAACTGGCCCGCAGTAGTGCTGACTTGCCGGCAACGATGGCTGCCAGACTCCAGACCATGCAAAAGGGGCAAATGTTTGTGATCAGGGAAGGCGCAAGCGCATTGCTGCTTTCGATCGTGGATATCCAGGATAGTCCGCTCACGGTAGAAGCAGCAGCGGCACAGATTGAGCAGATGTTGATCGACCGGAAGCACAACGAGATCCGGGCTGCTGAAGTCGCACGCTTGCGTGCCAGCGCAAAAGTCGAATATTTGAATCAGCCTGCACCGCAGTTTGCAGGTGCGCAGGCCGCTGTAGTACAAACCAGGCCGGCTGGAATTTCCAGCGGCACCAGCCTGCAGTCGCGTAATTTGCAACTGCAGTAACACCAGTTGTACCGGGTAATTAGACTTCGTTTATGACATAAAGATGGGGAACGCAAAATGAACAGCTATTTCAAGTGGATACTCGTATTGGTCATGTCTGTTTTCTTTACGAACGCAGGCGCGGCAGACATCGCATTGGGCGCCGGTGACACCTTGCGCGTTACCGTATATGGGCATCCTGATCTTTCCCTGGAAACCCGTGTGGCCGAATCCGGCAACATTACTTATCCGTTGATCGGTGAGGTCAAGGTAAGCGGATTATCGCAAGCAGCAGCTGAAAAGAAAATTGCCGGCATGCTGGAAAAGGGTGGCTATCTGCGCAACCCACAGGTCAATATCGCAGTCGCACAGAATCAAAGCCAGCAAGTGTCGGTGCTGGGGCAAGTGACCCGGCCAGGACGTTATCCGGTTGACGGCAGGCGCAGCCTGACCGATGTACTGGCGCTGGCTGGCGGCATGACTGCCGATGCCAGCGATACGGTAACGCTGGTGCGCACCCGCAATGGCAAGACGACCAAGGAAATCCTCGACATTCACCAGATGGTTCAAAACGGTGACATGAAAAAGAATCTGCAATTGTCAACCAATGACGTTATTTATGTCGAACGTGCGCCACGTTTTTATATCTACGGTGAAGTGCAGAACCCTGGCACCTACAAGCTTGAACGTAACATGACTGTCCTGCAGGCATTGTCGGTCGGTGGCGGACTGAGTCCACGCGGCACCGATCGCGGCGTGCGCTTGAAGCGCCGTGATGCGGAGGGGAACCTGAAGGAAATTAAAGTCCAGCATGACGATATTGTCCAGGTCGATGATGTGGTCTATGTAAGAGAAAGCCTGTTCTAAGGAATAGTCCGGTAATCCTGTAGCAAGCATCAAGCCTGCTACAGGCGTGAATAAGTTCGAACATCTTGAGAGTCTATCGATGAATTTTTACCAGCTCCTGCAAATTCTCCGCGGTCGACGGAAGATCATCCTGCTGACGCTGATGGTGACAGTTCTTACTGCCTTCACGGTCAGTTTGTTGCAAAGTAAGGTATACAAGGGCACTACTTCACTGGTCCTTAATTACCGTGGCGTCGATCCTGTGAATGGCACAGCCATGCCGGCGCAGCTGATGCCCGGTTACATGGCCACGCAGATCGATATCATTACCAGCAAAAATGTTGCATTGAAGGTGGTGGATGATCTGAAACTGGATCAAGGGGCGGAAGCCAAGGAGCAATTCATGGACGCCATGGATGGCCGTGGTTCCATTCGCGACTGGCTTGCAGCACTGCTGCTGAAAAACCTGGAAGTCGTGCCGTCCCGCGAGAGCAGTGTGATCGATATCACGTTCAAGGGTGCTGATCCGCAGTTTGCCGCATCGGTTGCCAATGCTTTTGCCACTGCTTACCAGCAAACCGGCGTACAACTGAAATCAGAACCCTTGAAGAAAGTTTCCAGTTTTTTCAACGATCAATCAAAGCTCCTGCGCCAAAATCTGGAAGAGGCACAAAATCGTCTTTCCAAGTATCAGCAGGATAACGGTATCGTCAATGCCGATACGCGCATGGATGTGGAGACCAATCGGTTGAATGAATTATCCAGTCAGCTGGTGGTAGCGCAGGGACAATTGATGGAGGCAACCTCACGCCGTACCGGTGCCCAGGGCAGCGCAGGCGATTCGCCGGACGTAGTGAGCAATCCATTGGTGCAAACGCTCAAGGCAGAACTGGCCCGTGCCGAAGCACAATTCTCCCAAACTGCGCAAGGACTGGGACGCAATCACCCGCAGTATCGGGGAGCCAAGGCCGAGGTGGACAAATTGCGTTCCGATTTGCACGCGCAAATGTCGTCGATTTCAAACAGCGTTGCCAACAATGCCCGCATCCTGCAGCAGCGCGAAGCGGAATTGCGGGCTGCTTTTAACCAGCAAAAAACCAAGGTGCTTCAACTGAATCGCTTGCGCGACGAGCTGGGTTTGCTGGTGCGAGAGGTGGAAAATGCCCAACGTGCGTATGACAGTACTGCCCAGAGATTCACGCAGACCAATCTCGAGGGACAGGCTAATCAGACTGATGTTGCAGTGTTGAATGCCGCTGTGCCGCCGACTTCGCCGGCCGGACCGAAAGTATTGCTCAATACGCTGCTGGCAGCGATTCTTGGCACGATTCTCGGGGTAGCTATTGGCGTACTGGCCGAGATGGCAGACCGCCGTGTCCGTACCGTCAATGATCTGGTCGAAGTACTTGATGCGCCAGTGCTTGGCGTCATTGATTGGGGACAGCGTAAACAGGAACGCTTCAAGATGCCAAAATTATTCATGCAGCGCCCACTGCTGACGAATTGAGAAAGGTTTTGTTCATGAACCAACGTATGCCACCAATGGCGACCTTGCCTGTCAATATCAATCGCGATACCAGCATCGGGCGGATCCTGCTCGATCAGGGAAAGATCACTGCGACCGATACTGAACGTGTATTGCGCCTGCAGCGAGAGCAGGGGATGCGTTTCGGTGAAGCGGCGCAATGCCTGGGATTGATCACTGAATCGGATGTGCAGCAGGTACTGGCGAATCAGTTCGGTTTTTCCTACCTGCAGCCGGGACAGGGCGATTATCCTACCGAACTGATTGCGGCATATGACCCTTTCAGCGATGAAGCTGAAATGCTGCGCGCGGTGCGCGGTCAGTTGCTGCAACGCTGGTTTTCCACGGGACGCAAGGCTCTGGTGATTGCCAGCCTGAATCCGGGCGAAGGCACCAGCATGTTTACCGCCAATCTGGGAGTGGCATTTGCCCAGTTGGGTGAGCAGACGCTGATTGTTGACGCAAACATGCGGCGTCCGCAACAGCATGAGATATTCCGCCTGAAAGGACGGCAGGGTTTGTCCGAAATTCTGGCAGGCCGCTCCGGTTTGCATGCAATTTCCCGAATCGATTACTTTGAAGACCTTTCGGTCCTACCTGCCGGGACGATACCGCCAAACCCGCAGGAACTGCTATTCCGGCCGAGCTTTCGCGAATTGAATGAAAACCTTGGCCGGCATTTCAGCACCATCCTGATTGACGTGCCGGCATTTTCGATTGGCGCCGATGCGCTTGCGATTGCTGCCAGTGTCGGCGGCGTGGTACTGGTTGCGCGTAAAAACCAGACGCATTTTTCTCATCTCAATACGGTGCGTGAAAAACTCAAGCGTACCGGCGCCGAAATGGTAGGGTCGGTTCTGCTCGATTTCTGAATCTCAAAGAGATGACAAACGACACTGCTCAGAAATCAGCGGTCTGCTTTTGTGTTGCCTGCGCATGGCGGCTTGTTCGAGCCAGGCGCGTGGCCGCACTGGGTCGGCATGGGTTGATGAAGCCAAGGTTTTTTGCCGGCAGCCGATCAACAGCTGTGTCTGACAGGTAGTCACGCCGTCAATTATGAAAACTCCAGCATCGGAAATCACCAGCAACGGCCTCTTGAGCGCCTCCCCTTATTCGCGTGAGAACGTGCGCAAGGGTATCGTGCATTATCTGTTCGGCCGCGGCATGTCGGCGGTGGCAGGTTTTTTCACCGTGATTCTGCTAGTGCGTCATATGAATGTGGCAGGATACGCTGCCTATACTGCTATTTTCGGCTTGACCATGGTTGCCGGCATGCTTGCCGGGCTCGGCATGGAGCGCGCACTGACGCGTTTCATTCCAGAAGGCTTGATGCACCATTCCGCTGCTGCACTGGCGCGCTTTATCTGGATTACCAGCCTGATCCGCAGTGTGGTCATGCTGGCAATCATTGCGGCTATCTATCTGTTGTGGCCAGCTATCACTGGCAGCTTTGCCAGCTTCGGTGTCGTACCGGAATTTCCATTGGCGCTTGGCCTTTTACTTTTCAGCAGTGCCATGTTCCAGCTATTTTCAGCGGTGATGCAGGCACTGGTGCGCCAAAAAACATTGACAAGAGTACTGGTGGTGCAGTGGGGCGGCCGGCTGGCTTTAATTTTGCTGCTGATTGCCGGTCACACCGAAATCACGCTGAATCAGGCCTTATGGCTTATGGCAATACCAGACGGGGTCGGCACGCTGATCCTGGTCGCGGTGATTCATCGTTATCTGGCAGGCGTCAACAGTCGTCAAACTAGGCATGCCGATCGATCAGCGCAGTGGCCATCCTGGCCGCATGTCCGGCGTTTGGCGCTGGACAACTATGGCTATAACCTGCTTGCGGCGCTGCCTCAGAGTTCATCCATGATCATCCTGGTCGCAGCGTTTCTGGCGGCGCCGTTCGTGGCTGCTTACGGGTTTTATATCAGTCTTTTGGATCGACTCAAGCAATATCTGCCCTTGCAATTCATGCTCAATCTGGCCGAGCCATTACTGATTGCCGGGTATGTGAAGGACCGGGACTTTGATCGGCTCTCGCATCACAGCCGATTGCTTTACAAATCCAACCTGTTGTTGATTATGCCCGGCCTGGCATGGGTTGCGGCCATTGCGCCGCAATTGACATTGCTGCTGACTGGCGGGCGATACGGCGAATACGCATGGATTTTTCCGGTGCTGCTATTACAGATTGCATTGGGCAGCCATGCCACCATTGTCCAGATCATCATCAATGCAGTTGGAAAGAGTGAAGTTCTGGCGGTTTCTGGCTGCAGCGCACTGCTGACAATGGGACTGGTGATTGGGCTGGTACTGGCAACTGGCCATTATGAATTTCTGGTGGTCGCGCCATTGGCTTACGAACTGGCAAACAATTTTGTTGCTGTCGCCAGGCTTGCCAAGAAGGGATTTCGGTACGACCCGCAGTGGCATTTTCACTGGAAGCTGTTCGCTGCAAGTATTGCCGCGTATGGCTGCGCAATATTTGCCATTACCGCTATCGAACAGCCACTCGCGAAAATATTGATGGCCGGTGCGGTCTCCGTGGCTATTTTTGGCTTGTGCGTAGCGCTGTTGCGAGCAGCAGACAAGCGCGATTTCGAGACACTGAAAGACTTGTTGCATCGAAAGCATTAACGGCATAGCGAGGTGGAATACGTGAAGGATGAATGCATCATTGTGACGTGGTTGGCCAGGGATCAGCCAGGATTCCTGGATTTTGCCTATCGCATCCAGTCGCTGGCGAAAACCTATCGGACTACCCTGGTCAGTCCTTACCCATTGACCCAACCGGAGCTGGCGATCCCGGGTGTTGAACATTGTGTCTTGCCGCATAGTGAGAAAAGAACCGGCTGGATTCTCTATTTGTTTGCCTGTGCGCGTTTGATCCGTGCCAGAAAACCGGCCTGTGCGGTATTGCTGCATTCTCTTGTCGCACCACTGGTCTGGTTGTCCGGCAATACGCCCACGGCCTTGTACTGGAATGAGCATCCAAGCCGGTTTACCGCATCGCCGCCAGGGCACCCTTACCTGAAACGTCTGGCAAGGAAGCTGGCGCTGAAATTTTTCTTTTTGCGTGCAGCTAAAAAAGCGGATCTCGTGATGCCGATTGGCGAAGCGCACTATGACGACTTGATGCGCATTGGCTGCCATGCCGATCATGTACGCCTGATCTATATGGGGGTTGATGGTTCTTTCGTGCAAAACGCGCCTGCCGATCTGGAGCGGGATCATGAGGCTCCGCTGGAGCTCGTCTATAACGGCACGGTCAATCAGTCACGCGGACGCGACGTAATGCTGGAAGCAGTCGCGCTGGCTAACAGCAAAAAACAAATCATGCGTTTGACGATTGTCGGCGCAAGTAACGACCAGATTGAATACTGCACCAGGCAGGCCAGCCGCCTGGGAATCAGCGACGCTGTCACCGTGTGCGGGCGGCTGCCCGGGCGTGACATTCCCAACGTACTGAAAAAAGCGGATTTCGGCCTGTGTCTTATGGAAGACTTGCCGTGGTGGCGCTTCAACCCGCCGACCAAACTGTTCGAATACCTGGTGGCCGGCGTACCGGTGCTGGCAAGCGATATTCGTACCCATACACAATACATATCGAATTGGTACAACGGCATGATTTGTCAGTACGATAGCCAGAGCCTGGCGGATGGCATGATTCAGATATGGCAGCGCCGTGCCGCCTTGCCGATCTTGAAGCAGGGAGCGCGGCAAAGTGGCGAGCAATATCTTTGGGAGCGGATCGAGCCCGAGTTCTTGCAAGCTATCAAGTCGATTGCCCGTCCATCGGGCAAGCTGACGGGCCAGCATGCCGGGCCAGCGTCACTGCTGATGAAGCGTACCTCCTCGATCGATAATGTGACAGGAGAGCCCTGATGCAAGGCGCTACCGCTTGCGCTGTGAAGGAGTGCATTGTCATTACGCGTTTTGCCAGGAATCAGCCTGGATTCCTGGATTTTTCGTATCGCATCAAGTCGCTTGCCAAACATTACCGGCTGACGGTGGTCAGCGACTTTCCACTGACACAGGCGGAACTGCAACTGACAGGCGTGGCCTATCTGGTCTTGCCCGGCGGCGAAGGACGGGTAGGATGGCTACGGTATATCTGGGAATGCGGCAAGTTGTTGCGTGCGCGCCGCCCGCATTGCGCGGTGCTGCTGCATTCCGCCGTGGCGCCGGTGGCGCTGCTTGCCGGTGGTGTTTCGACGGCACTGTATTGGAACGAGCACCCAACGCATTTTGCCGAAGCCCCTAAAAATCTGGCGCCGGTGAAACGCGCGATTCGCTTCGTGTCGCGCTGGCTTGCATTCCAGGGGGCGCGCAAAGCCAGCCTGGTCATGCCGATCGGCGAAGCCCATAGCGAAGACCTGCTCAGGCATGGCTGTCCGCCACAGCGGGTACGCTTGATCTACATGGGCGTCGACCCGGCATTTGATGTGCCGCCTGCCTTTCGGGTTTTATCCGATAGCAAAGACATCCCTCTGGAGCTGATTTATATTGGTTCGGTCAGCAAGGCGCGCGGACGCGACGTAATGCTCGAAGCAATCCGGATTGCCAATCAGCAGGGAAACATTGCACGGCTGACCATGATTGGTGCCGATGATGAGCAGCTGGCGTATTGCAATGACTATGCGCAGCGCCTCGGCATTGCCGATGCAGTGCGCGTGCAGGGCCGGATCGCCGGTTCGGCCATTCCATCCCATCTGCGCCATGCAGATCTTGGCTTATGCCTGTGGGAAGATCAGCCATGGTGGCGTTTCAACCCGCCGACCAAGCTGTTCGAATACCTGGTAGCCGGTTTGCCGGTGCTGGCTAGCGATATTTGCACGCATACGCAATATGTATCCGACGGCTGCAATGGCAAAATTTTCAGTTACGACAGCCTCAGCCTGGCGCGCGCCATCCAGATGCTTTGGCAACAGCGCGCCGAATTGCATCAGCTCAAGCGCAGGGCGCGTGAAAGCGGCGAGCAATACATCTGGGATCGGATAGAACCGGCATTTTTGAACGCAGTGGGGGATATTGCCAGATCATGAACTTCAATCAATATGCATCGCATCCAGGGCGAAGTCCTCACAATATGACGCTTTGGATCAGTATTGTCGCACTGATGCTGATGAGCGGGCTTTTCCTTGGCTTGCTTGCGACCACGGCCAATTTCGTGATGATCGGTATTGGACTGGGCCTGGTATTCGGTGCCTTCCTGCTGGCGGCGCCACGGCTGGTGATTTGGCTGGTCATCGCATTGAGCCTGTCGACCGGCGCCTTGGTGTCGATCGCCGGTCCTGAATATGTCAAGCTCCCGTGGGCCATCGCGCTGCTGTCATTTTTATTGTGGCCGATGGCATTGCTCAACATGCTGCAGCAAAAGCACATTCCGTCGTTTATCTGGATGTCAGTGATATTCGTGATGCTGTGTATCGCCGGGACCGGGATTGAATGGTATTCAGTGTCGGAATTTGCAGCCGGCTTCAAGCGCTATTTTCAAGCCTATGGCTTGTTGTTTGCGTTGGCGGCCTTGCCTCTTGCCTGGAATGATGTTCGACGCTGGCAAAAGCTGGTGTTGATCGTGGCATTGCTGCAGTTGCCGTTTGCCCTGTATGAATTCATCGTGCTGGTGCCGTTGCGTGGTGGACTGGCAGCCGGCAGCCAGGCGCTGGACGTGGTTGCGGGCACCTTCGGCGCCAACCTCAATGGCGGCAGTGCCAATGCGGAAATGGCAGCCTTTCTGCTGATCGTGATGGCATTCCTGACGGTGCGCTGGCGCGCCGGCCAGCTTGGCACAATGCGTTTTTTCTTGTGCGCGCTGATTTGTCTGATTCCATTGGGGTTGGGCGAAACCAAAATTGTCGTGCTGTTGCTGCCGATGGTGGCTTTCATTTTGCTGCGCAAGGATTTCTTCAGGTCACCATTGCGTTATCTGCCAGTCATTCTGGTCTTTGCCGCAATCACAGCACTGCTGGCTTATATTTATGTGACAGTCATGATGAAAAGCACATTTGCCTATGTGCTCAACGATACCTTGCGCTATAACCTTGAACATGTGGGTTATGGCGATGCATTTTTGAACCGGTCTACGGTAATCAGCTTCTGGTGGGATCGGCATGGCTGGTACGACCCTGTCAGCTTCTTGTTTGGACATGGCATGGGCAGTTCGTTCTGGGCGCCGAACAACCCGAACGCAGGCCATGTCGGCATGCACTTCCCGCGTTACAGCATTGACCTGACGACAGTGTCGACCTTGTTATGGGATACAGGGTTGATCGGGCTTGGTATGTATTTTTCCATCATTGCCGCTGCCTGGATTGCCGCAAACCGCTTATGGCGCCGTTCGCAGGATGTCCGGGTACGTGCGGATGCGCTGGCAATCCAGGCAGCCATCGCGGTTTTTGTCGTATTTATGTTTTATAGCAGCAGCACGGTCAATCTGTTGCCGTTCCAAGTGCTGATTGCGGCAGTTCTCGGCTACCTTGGATTCTTATGTCGTACCGATGCCGCTGCCACTGCCGGACCTGACCGAAAGCCGCGCTCTTCCCATTCTTATTACACTGCATGAATACACCCAAAAGAATTCACTTACTGTTCGTCTCGCATGAGTCCTGGCCGACGTTTCGTCCTGATGTGGCAGTGCTGTTCGGGAAATATCTGCCGCGCTTTGGCGTAACCAGCGATCTGGTCACTGAACATGAGCTCGGTGACCAGCAGGAAGTCTATGCCTGGGGCGGTGGGCAGGCACTATTGTGTCAGGTGCCGCACAGTCGGGCCGGTCAGTATTTTGCCAAAACTTGGCACAACCTCCGCATGCTGGTCAATATCGACAAACGCGAGTATGACGGCATTCAGGTGCGCGACATGCCGGTGGCTGCGCTGGCTGGCCTGATTGCAGCCAAGCTGAAAGGCATTCCATTCTTTTACTGGATGTCCTTTCCGCAGTCGGAAGGGCAGATTGCCCGTGCCCGGGCACGTGGCCCGGCGGCCGGCATGCGCTACTGGTTCCCATTGATCCAGGGGACTATCGGGAAATGGCTGTTATACCGGATCATCCTGCCGCACGCCGACCACATTTTTGTACAGACGAACAAAATGCTTGAAGATGTTGCCGGCCAGGGCATTGCGGCAGAGCGCATGACGGCGGTGCCCATGGGGGTAGACCTTGAAGTCGCCCAACCTGACCAGATCATGCCCAGTGATGATGTCCGGCTGAATGGAAAACGCGTAGCCGTCTATCTCGGCGCACTGGATCAGGCAAGGAATATTGAAACCCTGTTTGAAATGCTGGCCATTGTGCGCCGGCAGATACCCAATGTCTTGCTGGTGCTGGCAGGCGATACCCAGGATGCACAGCATCGTGCCTGGCTCAAACAGGAAGCAGCGCGTCTTGGGGTTGCCGACGCCATCTTATGGACCGGCTGGCTGCCGACGCTGCAGGCCTGGCGCTATGTCCGTGCTGCCGAAGTCGGCCTGTCGCCAATTCCGCGCGGCTTTTTGCTGGATTGCGGTTCGCCGACCAAGGCGATTGAGTACATGGCATTGGGTTTGCCGGTACTCGGCAATGATAATCCGGACCAGGCCCAGGTGGTGCGCGACGGACAAGCCGGACTTTGCGTCACACTGGAGCCGAAAGCGTTTGCACAGGCACTAACCAGCCTGCTGGAAGATAGTTCGCGTTGCCGGCAAATGGCGATTTCCGGGCAGCAGTATGTCCGGAACGTACGCAGTTACGACAAGCTGGCCGAGTTGGTCGCGCAAACCTATCAGCGATTTTTTGAACGAAGCAGTGGAGCCCGATGATGGCGGTGGCCTTTCTGGGCGTTCCAGATAAAAAAAACCGGCAGCCGCCATACAAGCTTCGGTTAAAGCAGCAACTGGCGCTGCTGTTTGCCTTGTGGCTCGTTTTGCCTGGGACCGAAGCTGCAGAGTGGCGGGCAGTCGAGGACCAGGACCTGAGTATACAAGCCGGCAGCGCGCTGGATTTCTCTGGCTTGGTGGAAGCCGGGCCGGCCGGCAAGCACGGTCGTATCATTGCCTCGGCAGATGGCCATATGCGCTTTGCCGGTCAACCGGATAAAAACCAGCGTTTTCTTTGCGCATCACAACCGTATGGCGTGGAAGAAGGCTTTCCAGACCATGACACGGCCGATCGTTACGCGCGCCAACTCCGCTTGCATGGATATAATCTGGCACGCTTTCATTTCGTCGACAATGTATTGATGAGCGGGCGCAGCAAGGACTTCGATTTCGATCCGGAGCAACTGGACCGCTTTCATTATTTCATGGCCGCGCTCAAGCGTGAAGGCATCTACTGGATGCTGGATGCGCTGACCTCCTGGAACGGCGCCTATGGCGATGTCGGACCGGACCGCTGGGCCGACAAGCGCAATGTCAAGATGGGTGTTTATCTCGATCCGGAGGACCAGGCACACTGGCGCCAACTGGTCAACAGGCTGCTGGCTGCCGAAAATCCGTACACGGGCTTAAGCCCGTTGCAGGATCCAGCGCTGGCTGCAGTGATCCTGGTCAATGAGGGCGGCTTGAACAGCTTGCTCAATCACCAGCCAAGCCCGGCCTTGAACCGACAATTTGCCAAGTGGCTCGCGCGTGAGTATGGCTCGGTCGACAAGGCAAGCAAAAAATGGGGCAGGGCGCAGGGCGCCGATATGCCGGTTCTTTTGCCGCATCGCGAGTGGCATGCTTCGTCCAGGATGGCGGATGCCCAGCGTTTCTATTTCGAACTGCAGGCGAGCACCCTGCAGTGGATGACGGCACATTTGCGCAGCCACGGTTACCAGGGATTTATTTCCAGTTATGACAACTGGTTTACGCTGCAGGATATTGCCACCCGTTCCCGACTTGATCTGGTCGCAACCCATGCATATTTTGACGAGCCTGGCTCCTGGGTGGATGCCGGCTCGACTATTAAGCAGGTCAGCTCGCTGCCGGACAATCTACCTTATGTACGCGAGCTGGCCTCGGGCCGTTACTGGAACAAGCCGTTTGCCGTGACCGAATACGATCAGCCGTTCTGGAACCGGTATCGTTTCGAATCCGGTCTGGCAATCGGTGCTTACGCCGGCCTGCAGGATTGGGACTTGATATGCCGGCATGCCAGCGGGCCGATCCAGCTCGCGTATGGCAGCCGGCCTAGTTCGCGGCATCAATATCTTTACCCGTACGGCATCGGCCTCGATCCTGTGGCACGCGCTGCTGAGACGCTGGCTGCACTGCTTTTCTTGCGACGGGATGTGAAGCCGGCGCAGCATCGTGTCATGATCAACCTGAGCCCGGACTATGTTTTTGACAAGCAGGGCGGCATTGGTTTTTTACCTGCTGACATGACCCAGATTGGTTTGCTTACCGGTCTGGGCGTGAGCTGGAACAGGCCAGGCAAGCCGGCAGCCAAAAATGATCTGGTGATTGATCCAGTGGAAGGCAGCAGTACGACAGTGGACAAAATCGTGCGAAAAGTCAGCAATCTGTTCAGCAATGATCCTGGCAACCGCTGGCAGGAACGTGTTGGACAATTACGCAAGGCGGGCATCCTGCGCGCCAGCAATCAGACGGATGCTGAGTCCGGGATTCTGCAAAGCGACACCGGCCAGATTGTCTTGAACACCCGGGACAATAGCTTGCATGTCTCGACCGACAGGACGGAAGCGTTTGCATTTAATGCAACTCTGCCGACACCATCACCACGGCTGGCAATCAAAGAGTTTTCTGATCCAGCGCTGTTGTCGGCGTCATCGATGGATGGTGCAGCACTGGACAAAAGTGCGCGCATCTTGCTGATCTTTGCCTCTGATGCGCGTAACAGCGGCATGGAGTTTGCAGATAAGCAGGAAAAAGTCTTGCGCAAGCTGGGTAGTTCGCCAGTGCTGATCAAATCGTCGCGCATCCGGTTTCAGCTCAAGCATGTCCAATCTGAAAAAATGCGGCTGTATGCTTTGAAATTGAATGGCGAACGGGCCGCCGAATTGCCATTCAAGCGATCCGCAAATGGTTTGGATATCGTGCTGAATACTGCCGACTTGCGCGATGGACCTACAACTTATTTTGAATTGGCCCGATAACGGCGCATCATTCCGGCCGCAGGTGCGGTCAAATTGGCCGGCTCGCTGGAAGCCATGAGTCAGGAATACATCGGTGTTGCGTGAACTGTTTTGGGTGGGGCGATTTTCTCGCTGCAGATACGATTATCCCTGGGCGTGCTTTTCTCCTGCTTGCCGCAGCATCAAGGTCGCGGCGAAAAAGCGCAACTGTCTGCATGATATCCGGCAGCCTTCTGACAATACGCACCAGACAAGCGCCGCGTCGAGCGCCTGTGCCTGTAAAAACTGCATTATCTTCTGTAGGGTTTTTCAAACAGACCATGTGCCGGTTCACACTTGCCCGAACCGACAATGACTTCCTGATAAATTTCATGGGTTTTTGCTGCAACATCACGCCATTTGTAGCGATCCAGAACAAATTGCCGCAGTCGCTCACGGCGGCCCTGTTCCTGTTTTTCTTCGGCGCGTATTTTTAACAAGCTGGCAAGCGAATCGATGTCGCCGACCGGATAATAGTCAATATCGCTGCAATTGATTTCCATATTGGCAGGTATATCACTTGCAATTGCCGGTAAACCGTAGCTCATTGCCTCAAGCAAGGCAATCGGCAAGCCTTCATGAGAGGACGGGAGTGCAAAGATACCCGCATGTTCATACAATTCCTTCAATGCCTCACCGGTCTGAAAGCCGGTACAGATCACATCTGGCAACTGTCTGGCTGCATCCAGCACTGATTGTGTATACCCGTCCCGATGATCGGCGCCACCGACCAATGCCAGCTTCCAGCCATACAGACGCGCCTGGACAAAAGCTTCGATCAAGTCATGATGGCGTTTCTCGGGAACAAAACGACTTACCAGCAATACATAACGTGCCGGTTCAAGCCCGAACCTGTTGAGTGTAGATACGCTGCCGTGGATGCTTGGCAGGTCGACGCCATTCGGTATCAATGCACATTCAACATCATGATTCTTTCGTACAATCTGCCGGATCACCTCGGAAATGGCGATGCGTGCATTGGAAAACCGCATGCCGCAATATTCGCCAAGACGCAGTACCGTTTTTGCAAATGTGCCCCATTTCTGACGGTCGTAATCCGGACCATGGTGTGTAACGACCACGCGCAAGCCAAGCAGACGAGCCAATGGCGTCATCAAGCCGGGTCCGATTGCCTGAATATGTAAAACGTCGGGGCGTTTGATTGCCGCATACAGGACGCCCAGGAAGGTGTGGACCAGCGCTTCCAGGCTCTTGGAACGCGGCGCCCAGATCGTATGGAAACGCACCTTGCGCCATTCTGGTCCGACTATGGATGGCTGGTAGCTTGAACGGACGATGACGGTCACTTCACAACCCATTTCGGCAAGCCAGGGGCAGAGATGCTCGGCATGTTTTTCCACGCCGCCCTGGACATTGGGAAATCCGCGCAAGCCCAGCCACATGATCGACATTGACTTTTTCATGCGTTCACCCCCATTTCGCAATAAAGGTCCAACAAACGCTGGCGGTAATGCGCAGCGGTAAATTCCTGTTGCATCCAGTCGCGTCCGGATTTTCCCATCCTGAGTACCTCTGCTGACGACATTGCCGCGAATCTGCGTAACTGTTCGGCCAGCGCATGATGGTCTCCGCTTGCAAATAACGCGCCAGTTTCGCCTGTGCGCACCAATTCCGGAATGCCACCGATATCCGCGCCAATCACAGGCCGCTCGAGCGCATAGGCTTCCATGATGCTCATTGGCGCATTTTCGTACCACTCGGAGGGCAGCACCAGTGCACGGGCTGCACGCAAGACGCTGAACAGTGCTTCACCGGTGCGATAGCCAAGGAATTCGATATCGGCACCGGTTTCTGTGGCCAGTGCGCGCAGTTTTTCTTCCTCGGGACCGGCGCCGACGATCCAGCCTTTGACTTTTGCCTGAGCAATTGCGCGGACAAAGGTGCGCAATCCTTTTTCAGGTCCCAGACGGCCAATGAAAACAAAAGCTTCCCCAGGCAAGCCACTCGGCTGCAGCTGTGTGACATCGACGAAATTCGGTATGTAGGTAAATCGTTCACGCGGCCAGCCCCATTCGACAAATTTTTCCAGATAAAAACGGCTAGGCACCACAAACCGATCGACACCCTTGGAATAACTGCCCAGCAAGCGCTGCACTGCGGATTCAGCCATGACGACTGCGCTCAGTGTCAGGGAATTCTTGATGCAGCGGTGTTGCGCGACATTCCAGATAGCGCCACCCTTGCAGCGTTCGCAAATGCCATCATGCGTAAGCATCTTGTATGCCGGGCAAGCCAGTTTCAAGTCATGCAAAGTCATGACAGTAGGAATGCCGCGCGCCTTTATGACCCCGAGAAAAGAAGGCGATAAATGGTGGTAAATGTTATGGGCGTGCGCAATGCATGGTCTGGCTGCATCGAGCAGACGGCCGACATTCCTGCGCGCTTCGAAAGAGTAAGTGATTTTTTGAGCGCGAGCCGCTTTCTGGAGAAAATTATAGTCTTCGCCGAATTCGATCTCGTCGACAAAATACTGCTCCCATTCATTCGGGTAGTTATTCTTGTGGCGCATTGCGAACGGCACGATTTTCCAGCCGATTTCCTCAAACAATCGGTTTTGTTCGAGAAATACCACTTCGGCGCCACCACGACGGTAATAATAATTATTGATCGACAACAGGGTACCCAAACGTTTTACCTTCCTTGCAAGTCTGGCTGAATCACGCACGATCGCAAGCCATGCCGCCCGTCAGCAGCAGGCATTGTCACGACACGCGCAGCCCCAAGCACCTTATTCGTTATGAACCGGTGCGTGATTACTGTTGAATTGAACCAGGCATTCGATTTTAATAAAATGAATGCCTTGATTTCTTATGCGCCCACCGCGTCGTATGCTGCTCGGTGAATGGAAGTGCCAAATTGACCTGGCCGGGAATTGCCCGTGGTATTGAATGCCTGTGCTTCGAGATACTCGCGAAACGCATCCTTGACTTCGGCATGCTTGAGTGCGAATTGAACCGTCGCCTGCAGATAACCTTGCTTGGATCCGCAGTCATAGCGGATGCCTTCAAACTGGTAGGCAAGCACGTTTTCCTGGGATAGCAGGCTGGCGATGCCGTCGGTGAGCTGTAATTCACCGCCGGCGCCGGGTCGGATTTTTCGCAAATGCGAAAAAATCTCTGGTGTCAAAATATATCTGCCGACCACGCCGAGGTTGGATGGGGCATTTTCCGGCGCCGGTTTTTCGACGATGCCGTTCAATTTGATCAATCGATGGCCTGCCGATTTTCCGGCAACCACGCCATAGGAACGGGTTTGTTCCGCCGTGATCGATTCGACCCCGATAATGCTACTGCCATGAATTGCATACAGGTCTGTCATTTGGCGCATCACGGGCGTGTCGCCATCGAGCAGATCGTCAGCGAGAATCACGGCAAATGGTTCGTTATGCACCATCCGCTCCGCGCACAGCACTGCATGGCCGAGTCCGAGCGCTTCTGCCTGCCGTACATAAAAGCATTCGACATTTTTTGGCTTGATGCTGCGTATGACATTCAACAAGGATTGCTTGTTGTCTGCTTCCAGTTCCTTTTCCAGTTCGTAGGCTTTGTCGAAATGATCTTCAATGGCGCGCTTGTTGCGGCCGGTGACAAAGATCATTTCAGTAATGCCGGCTGCCGCAGCTTCTTCCACTGCATACTGGATGAGTGGCTTGTCAACAATGGGCAGCATTTCCTTCGGGCTTGCCTTGGTCGCTGGCAGAAAGCGGGTGCCGAGACCGGCAACGGGGAAAACGGCTTTGGTAATTTTAGGATGCATGGCAATCGTTTCCTGTTCAGAAATGAGCAATCGTTATTCAGTGATGGATGCTTGAAATCAATAAATCAATATATTGAAGTGTGAGTTAAATGAAGGGCAACTCCTGGTGCAGCCTCGTGCAGCTATCCTTTCAAAAATCTTACTCAGTTTTTGCTACCAATAAGGTCTTCTTTGTCATTCACTGATAGCGATCAAGTTAGTTAAAGCGAGTTGCTTCGCTTATGAAATTGCAATCATTGAATGGCTTTGACGCTGCCTGTTCAGGCAGCGATAGCTGAATCGTATTGGCTATACAAAAACTTTTGGTCGTGTGCATTTAAAGGAACCTATTCAATCGACAGGAGCGTTAGTGCGGTGAGTACGTATAGAAACACCGGGTATTTATCTTCATCTTTCACAAGAACAATGAATGCAAAAACAATCACGCTTTGGATGAAGTATTGATATGCAGATACGATACCGTGCACAGGTATTTTTATTTTGCTCGCTATCAAATAAGCCTGGGGAACCATTGACTGTGAGACTTTAAGCAGACAAATCACAAGGTTTTCGATGCATTTGAACTGACATCACACCACGCAATTGAAATTGCCGCCCGACCGTCGAGATGAAGCACATGCATTTGACAGCGCAGCGATTAATTCCAGATTGACAATCAGTGACGCTTATTGTGCGTACTGCTTAGTTCTCGCGCCATTCCTGGCTGTTGAAAAATCTTAAAAATCCAATCCAAGACTCACGGATTTTCCTGCGATATCACGGGAATGTATTGGCGCGCTCACAACAATTCCCATTGAATTTCAGAATTCTTTCTCCAAATCTATATCCTCTAGGAACTTAATTCCGAACAGCAAGGTCTGTATGTAGACTTTCCGGCCGGAAAAAACAATACGCCGATTGATTGAGTGATGAAAATCGCTTTTTCATTTTTAGACGGATTATTTGCCATCCAACTTGCGTTAGTGCAAATAATCGCCAATCCGCAATTCCAGGAGTAACGATTTGATACGCATTGCCATTCCATCCATGCTGGTTCTTTCTCTCACATTAGCTGCCTGTGGCGGCGGAGGAGGAGGTACTGAAGCCAGCGATCCTACCGCTACCATGCCGCAAGCCCAGGGCACCACAACCAGCTCTACTCTTGAGTCAGAAACCGCGACTGCATCGTCAGCCGGCGCCAATCCTGCAGCCCCCAACCTTGGAGCAGCCACGCCTTCGGCGCCGGCAGCTGCAAACGGCGCACTGACGACCATCGATCAAGTGATTGCCGATACGAGTGCGTCAAGCGAAGCGATGGTGATTGATCCACGCTATGACTGGCAATACAAGCCTGCCGTCACCATGTATTCGCCGGCCGGTGCATTGATACCCAGCTGGTGGACCGGCAACCGGCCGACCTGGTCGTACAATGTATTGACCTGGTTTACCGCGTATGAAGCACAAGGGAATGCAGCGACCAATTCGCGCATCCAGATCAAGAACCTGCGCTTTTATGTGCTGTCGGAATCGACCCGGACCTGGAAGCACTTCGATGTCAAGGCTGCGCCGGCAGTGGACCTGTGGAAGTATCCGTTTACACCTGCAGGCGGCAGCAGCGGTGTGAAGTACGAATCGTCGGGCGGTATCTCGATCAAGCCGAAATATCCGAATTTCCATCACGGTTACGGCAATAGCGTGAAGATTGTTCCGCAGGATGTGCGTGCCGTGTTTGTCGCCATGGAATTCCGCCTGGCGGTGGACGATGCCAGCAAACCGGATGATCGTTCCAGAGCAAAGTATGTAGTCGACACCGGCGGCGATTACTGGCCTGGCAATGGTCAGGGCGACTGGAGCCTCGGTTATGCGCCTGGCATGGGCAACAGCCGCATGTTGCTGGCGACGCCAAACTGGCGTACTTCATCGATGCTGGTGCCAAACAAGGCATACGGTGCGACGCTGGAAGAAATCCGTAAAAATCCGCCTCCATTGAATTAAATCTGGCGATATTGAGCAACAACAGAATGGCCGCATCCGCGGCCATTTTTTTTGTCTGCTGGGCGCCTGCATTCCGTCAGGCTCGGGAAATACCCTCCAGCTGCCGGACGACGACATCGACCGGCGGCAAATTTTCGGTACGCCAGACCAGCAATCCCTTGCGATTGAAAAAGAATATCTGCCCGGTGTGGTTGTCGAGCCCATCCTTCGACTCTTGCATGGCTGCGCGCAACCGGTCCAGGTCCTTAATGCCTGGTACTGCGGCGATCCAGTGCTGGTTGGCACCGAATTGCCGTAACCATGCAGCAAGCGCAGCCGCATCGTCGCCAAGTGGATTGATGCTCAAAGAAACCAGCTGCACATCGCTGCGCAATTGTGCCGGCAGGCGGCTTTGAACGGCCGAAAACAGTGCTCCCTGTAGCGGACAAGACTGGCTGCAGCCTGTAAACATCAGTTGCAGCGCAGTTGTTTTTCCGGCGAGGATAGATTGCAGCGATACCTTCACGCCATCATGACGAATCACCGTAACTGCCGGCAAGACAAGCGGTGGCCGCACCTGTCCGACCACGCCATGGGAGCGGGCCAGCGACGGCAGACCGGACAGCAGTGCAGTGCCTGCCAGCGTAAAAAGGAAATTGCGACGGGAGGCATTGCGCCCTTGCATTGCCGGCGCATGGGATGCGGCGCGGTAGCCTGGGTTTGCGGCGCTGCGCTGCAGCTGCGTGAATAATGAATTCATGGTCTGGCTATTTTTCTTCATTGACTGGTTTCACTGATAAATAAGCCCACAAGGCCTGACATTGCTGTTCGCTGATGTCGAAGCGGGGCATGGTGCGATTCAATATCACATATTCTGGATCTATTCCGGTACGCATGGTTTTGCATAAGCTGTCTCTGGTAAAAGCAAATGCCGGCCCGCCGCGCCGGGGGCGAGCCTGCATCAGCCATGAGGCATTCAATATGGGTGCAAATTGATCGTCCTTTTGCGGACGGGGCGTGGGTGTATGGCAGTTGATGCATTTTGTCACCTGCGCGGGCAACTGGTCCTGATGTCCATCAATGCGGGCATTGATGGATTCGCTGCCGATAAATATTCTGTGACCGCGTTCGATCAGGTGCTGCTCGGCAGCCTGGGCATTATCGCGTGCGCATCCTGTCACATGCAAAGTACCGAGCACGACGGTAAGCAGCACGGCGAATCGACGAAGCCGCCATTTCTGTAAATATTTATGCATAAAACATCCTGGCTGACTCATAGACTAACGAATTTGCACTGTCTTCGATACGCTCGGCACACCGCGCTCGTTCAGGGCGAACAGCATGTAATAACCTGGCAGCATCACGCCACGATCGGTAGGCAGTTGCAGGGTATAGCTATTGCCGCTGTTTGCAGAAATCTGCAGCGGCACACGGCGCTGGTCATTGTTGACCGAGTGGGTGACAGCCGATAGACGCATCAGTACGAATGCGCTGGCGGTTACATCGGTTGATACGGACAGGGTGCCGCCGGGGGTTCCGCTGGCTGGCGCAAACGTAATGGCAG
This sequence comes from Paucimonas sp., assembly GCA_036675285.1. GTDB lineage: Bacteria > Pseudomonadota > Gammaproteobacteria > Burkholderiales > Burkholderiaceae_D > Paucimonas. Next base: position 25,635 of record JAKFFK010000074.1, read on the forward strand.
GGCGCACGGCCGGTGAACCATCGGCATTCAACAGATAAGGCGGCGTGAGAACCTGTGCATCGGCATGATTGGTCGTGCAAGCCCCGCACAGTCCGCCGCCGCCGATCAATACCCGGCCATCCGGCAACAGCAGCGAGAAGCTATGGTAATTGCGCGGCACCTGCATGGCAGACAGCTTGGTAAACACTTCGGTCTTCGGATCCCACAGTTCCGTCATCAGCACCGAGCGGTCATCGGAAAATATTTTGACATAAGTCTGGCCGCCTGAAATCACCACCTGCCCATTGGGCAGCACGACGCTGTTATGCATGGCGCGGGCATAATTCATTGGCGCGATCTTTCGCGTCGTCATTGAATTCAGGTCGATCACGTACGCGGCAGAAGTAGCATACGCTTCCTCGTAGGCAGGCGCGCCGCCAGTCTTGAGAATTTTGCCGATATCGACCATGACGGCATTGCCATTCATGCTGTAGGCATCGTCATTTCTGTTGCCGGCGAAAGTGACGCTGCCGTTGCCGCCGGTCGTAATCCAGTGCATGGCCGCTGTCGGCCCTGCATGAAAAACCCTGCCATTGGTGAAGGGGAATAGCCACAAATGATTATCGCCTCTGAAAACGCCACCCGGGTCGGCACCGATGAATGGATCGATCGGGATACCGGGCATTTTTTTCCAGCCGCCGGATGCCGTCCAGATTTCGCCGATCTTGCCGCCCTGACCACCGCTCCATGAACCGCCGAGCGTCAGCACCGAGCCATTTGCAAGGGTCGTATTGCCGGGGTAGCCGCGCGCAATATTCATCAGTGGTCCGCTACTCCAGGCATTGGTTGCCGGATTATAGAGGCTGGTCTTTTGGCTGCTGCTGCCGCCATTAACCAGCAACCTGCCATCCGGAAGCAGACTGGTACCGGGGCAAAACATGTCATGCCCGGTTTCCGTCACGACGCGGGATTGGGTTGCCAGTGTTATCGGATCGAAGATTGCAGAATAGGTTCTGCCCCACTGATTGTCGTCGCCAAAATTGTCGGGGGAATAAGCAGACCAGGTCAATACCTTGCCGTTCGGGAGATTGGCTGCTGCAACCGGCACGATCGGAAATGGAATCAATTGGCTCCATGCGGTCGGCGGCGGCGTGCTCGACAGCGGTGGCGCGTTCAGGGTCCACATCTGATTGGCAGCGCCATTGCAGGTGTACTGGATGGCTGCCGCGCCATCCCATTGACTGTTGCCATAAATATCCAGGCACTGGCCGCTATGACGTGCCACCAGTGAAGCGGTCGTGCCGGATTGCTGTAGTGCCCATAATGTATTCGGCGCGCCGTTGCAGGCAGCCAGCACGGCCGTCGCTGCTGGATTCTGGCTGGCGCCATCGATTGCAAGGCACAGGCCGCTGGAATTCATGGCTATCATGTAGGCGTCGCCAGCGGCAGTCAGTTTCCAGCTCTGCGCAGCGGAGCCATTGCAGGTGGCCTGAGTCGCGGGGCTACCTGCCGTCGTCTGCACACCGGCGATCGTCAGGCATTTGTTACTGTGGCTGGGCACAATCGTTGTTACCGAGCTGGCCGGCGGCGTCGTTGGCGGTGGCAAAACGCCAGTATTGCTGAAGTTCCAGAGCTCGCTAGAGTTGTTTTGACACGCTTGTTGCACCAGCTGCGCAACGTCTTGCAGCGAGCCGTTTTCCACGGCCAGACACAGGCCGGTTTGTTTACCGATCAATTGCACTGCATTGCCGGAATACTTGACGGTCCATAGCTGGTTCGGATAAATGCCGCAGCCATGTTGAGCCATCGGCGCGCCAGCCTGTGCTGAGCCGCCATTCGGTGTCAAGCATTCGCCGAGGCGCTTGCCGACGATGCGGTAGGCGCCGTCGATTGCGCTCAATGACCATTGCTGGTTGTCGTTGTTATGGCAGGCATATTGAATGATGCGGGCGCCGGTATTCCAGCCACCCGCCTCGACATCAGCACATTTGCCGCTGACGGCTGAAATGATGGTGCTATAGCCGGTCGGATCGGCTGGCGGAGTTGAAGGGGGTGGCGGCAGCACGGCGTTATTGGAAAAGTCCCAGCGTTCACTGGCCACGCCGGCACAAGGTTGTTGTACCAGAGGCGCCACATCCTGCAGCGAGCCATTCTGAACCGCCAGGCACATGCCGGTCTGCTTCGCCAGTAATTGCACCGAATTGCCGACGTATTTGATATCCCATAACTGGTTGGTATAGGCGCCGCACGGATACTGGACCATGGGCGCGCCGGATTGCGAGGAATCGCCGGCCACGCTCAGGCACTGACCGGTGCGCTTGGCTACAATCTGGTAAGAACCGTTATAGGCGGCGAGTGACCATTGCTGGTTATCAGCGTTATGGCAGGCATACTGAATGACGCGATCGCCGGTATCCCAGCCGCCAGCTTCCACATCTGCGCACTTGCCACTACTGCTTGAGACAATAGTGCTGTAACTGGTTTGGGAAAATGACGGAGAGCTGTACCAGAGAATGAGCCAGAGAATACCGAGGAATATTGCACGCCCAAACTTCAGAGGACTGGAATACATGATCAAGCCTGTTGAAAAAAGCTGCTTAAAATGCGCTGCAAGCATCCAGGAGCGGGGTGCGGCGGGTCAACATGCGCCTGCATTCCGGTACATCTGCAAGCCTGTAAAAGTTGACTGTAGTAGATTTTTATTTGGCTCAGAATGATCTGTGTCAATGCAGCGAGTTTCATCTGATTAAGTGTGGTCTTGCGGCGACGTATCTGTGAATAAATTAATTATTCTAAAAATAAATTTATTTGATGTACGTACAGATTGATAAACAAACTGGTTTTATATTGGCAGAGCTGGTTTCAGCATCCAGGCATGGCAGCGTCGCTGCCGGCTCACTCAACGTCTACTTGCACTTGCGCTGACTGCCCGAAAAATCATTCAGAATGAAAATCACGTTTGATGATGGCTTCCACTGGAGAGCGTGTTTGGCAATGGATATGAAAAAATGCATGACGCGCATCAGGCCGGATAAGGTCGTGGCATCATGAATGGCACAGAAGCGCGGTAAATGATTGTTTGGTGAGGAAAGATCTGCCGCTGCGCATGGCGGCGGCAGACCCGGCAAGCATTAAGACGCAATGGCAGTGATTACCCAACGCTTGTTGGCTTGCTCTGGCGGCACGCAATCGAATTGGATCACGTCAGCGCCGGGAGCCTGTTCGTTGCCGAAAACATCCAGGCATTGGGTTGGGCTGAGCGCCGGAACCAGATTGAATTCGCCAGGATTGGCGACCACCGGCTGCAGTTTCCATTGCACATTGAGTGAACCATCACAAGTCATCTGCACAGCAAACGACTCTGGTTCGGCATCCGGAACGCCAAGGCACAGATTGCTGCCGTTGTTCAGGAACGTGTAAGTCTCGCCAGTCGGTGAGATTTTCCAGCTCTGCGCAGCGCCGGCAGTGGCGCAATCGATTTGCGTCACCTTGCTGCCTGCCGTGCCGTTGATAGTCGCCAGGCAAAGTTGGCTGTGCTGTGCCACCACGGTTGCAGCGGCCAGGTTCAACTGGGGTGCCAGCGTGGTTGTGGTAGTGGTGGCAGAGGTAGTGGTGGTTTCACCGGTGGATGTAGTAGTGGTATCTGCAGAAGTAGTCGTGGTAGTTGTCGCTGTTGGATCGACTGCAGGATCGTCAGAGCCGCCACATGCTGTGACCAACAGCAATGAAGCTGCTACCGCCATTACCTGCCCAGACATTGAACGAAGATTACGCATGATAAGACCTCCAAATATAAAAACTGTAATCAAGGCAAAACTTTTGCCGGGGGGAAGAAAATGGTTTGCCGCTACATTGCGCAGGATTATTGTCGCTGCGTGAAACGTACACTGCACAAGCCATGCGTATTACTGTAGTGGAGGTGTCTTTTAATTAAAGTGATTAATGTCAAGTTTGTTATTGGTCTGCATTAATGATTCTTGGATATTGCGCAAGCGTTCGCACGAAAGTGTTTTTTCGTTGACGAATGCGGCTTTTTTGCCGATGGATAGCTGTATGTATTTCGTGAGTGATCAAGAATGCGGCAACCCATGTCGCGTGCTAATTCGATGTCATCTGTGCGCGGAGCGCATTTGCTTTGATAAAAAAATGTCTGCCGAAGCGGGCATGCTTCGGCAGACATTTGCGCTGAGCTTCAAGCAGGCAGCGCTGCAGGATCGACTGTAAATGCCTTAGCGGATCTGCAAGCTCGTGGACACACTCGGCACGCCATTCGCATTCAATGCAAAGAGCATGTAGTATCCAGGCGGCACAATGCCGGAGCTGTTCGGAATTGTCACCAGATGGGTGAGACCATCCGCGCTTGTCGACTGGAGCGGAACACGGCGCTGATCATTGTTGACTGAGTGCGTGGCGGCAGACAGTCTCACCAGAGAAAATGCCGTAACAGCCGAATCGGTTGTGACCGCCATGGTACCGCCATAGCTATTGGTGGCAGGCGCGGAGGTAATTACCGGCCTGGTCGCCGCAGTGCCGTCAGCTTTTAACAGATAGGGCGGCGTCAGGATTTCGACGTTGTGGTGGTTGGTGGTGCAGCTGCCGCACAATCCGCCGCCACCTACCATGACACGTCCGTCCGGCAGCAATAGGGAGACGCTATGGTAGTTGCGCGGCACCTGCATTGCGGACAGTTTCGTAAATGCTTCCGTCTTCGGATCCCAAATTTCGGTCATCAGCACCGATCGGTCATCGGAAAAAAGCTTCACATAAGTTTGGCCGCCTGTGATCACAACCTGTCCGTTCGGAAGCACCACACTATTGTGCATGGCGCGCGCATAGTGCATCGGCGCAATCTTGCGTGTATGCGTGCCGTTCAGGTCGATGACATAGGCGGTATTGGTTGAATTTACATCCTCATATGCCGGCGCGCCGCCTGTTTTGAGGATTTTGCCGATGTCGTACATGACGGCATTGCCGTTCATGCTGTAGGCGTCATCATTGCGGGTTCCTGCATCGGTGACTGCGCCATTTCCAGCCGTGTCGATCCAGTGCATGTTGGCGCTTGGCCCGGCATGAAATACCCGGCCATTGGCCTGGGCAAATAGCCAGGCATGGTTATCACCGCGATAGGTGCCTCGTGGATCAGGGCCGATGAATGGTCCGACCGGGATTCCGGACATGACACGCCAGCCGGTGCCAGACCAGATCTCGCCATTCTTTGCGGATTCGCCACCGCTCCAGGCGCCGCCCAGGGTCAATACCGAACCATCCGACAGAATGGTGTTTCCCGAATAGCCGCGCGGAATATTCATCAAGGGCGCAGTAAGCCATTCATTATTCGCCGGGTTGTAAATACTGGTTTTCTGACTGCTGCTGCCGCCATTGACCAGGATTCTGCCATCATCAAGCAGGGTGGTTCCGGGGCAGAACATGTCATGACCGGTCTCACTGACGACTCTGGTTTCGCTGGTCCGGGTGGACGGATCGAAAATGGCAGAATAGGTCATGCCCCACTCATTCTCGTTGCCGTAAGCGTCAGGCGCATAGGCTGACCAGGTGAGCACTTTCCCGTTTGGCAGGTTGGCCGCTGCAACCGGCACGATCGGCATGCTAATTACGCTGCTCCAGCTAGAAAGCGTATGTGGCGTATCGGTTGGCGTCTGCGGCTGTGTGCTCGGTGTGGTGGTTGTCGGTGTGGTTGTCGGTGATGTCGGTGGCGTCGTTCCAGCACCACCGGATTGATCCGAGGAAGAGCCGCCGCCACAAGCGACGCACAAGAACAAGGTGGCCGCCAAGGTTGCTGATTGCTTAATTTCTTTTTTAGGAATACGCATGATGAGTTCTGTAGGATAAATGGGCTGAGGCCACGATAGGTTCTCGAAATAGTCCTCATTATTTGCAAGTACATTGTCGGGCAAATACGATTCAATTTCGATTACATAAATCAATGAACGTTCGCTTTCTTTACACATTTGAACCATGCAATCGAATGATATTTCTCAAGGCGCGTGATCCTTGACGGTCTGGATGCCGACTAGATCAAATCAATTTGCTGAGTTGACGCCTGCCGAATTACAAAGGCATGATTTATTCATGCGTCAGGCAAGCCTGCATGGTTAAACCATTGATGCGCCTTTTCGAATCAAGAGCCAGCGCTGATGCGCTACGGTCAAGAACCAGCCAATAGCTATATAACGTAGATAGCCGCACTGGCGCAGGCTTCGTTTGTGCTGGATCAACGCCAAGATCCAACTTTGCGAAATCTCAATAATTTAATGTGGGCTTGCGCGCATATATAGAAAGCTTGATTTCTATAAAGGTGATATTCAAAATTATTTTTACACTTCGCGTGCTTCAGATAATTTATTTAATGTGATTGACGCCTATGGCAGGATCAGGCGACATACGTGTGGCAGATGTGAACCCAGGCAGGTAGACAATCGTTTCGACACAATCAAGGTTTGCGCATTCGCTGTATAGAGTATGAAATCGCTTCATCGAATCAATTTTTGTCTTCAGACTTTTGCACACCTGCCTGCTTGGCAGCGGCGCCAGCGTCTGCTGATGCGAGAAACAGCTGGCTGCACGTGTTATGGTTGAAAAGGCGAGCGCTACGCTTCTGAAGACATGACGGGAACTGCGTGAGACGGGTTCGTGCCAGAGTCAGCTTGATTCAATGAATGAAAAATCAGCGGAAGAAGTTAATCGCAACACAAAGCTATGTCATATCAAGGTTATCTCTCGCTTTTCAGGCTTTTGTGCATCACGCTATTGGCCTGCGCACTGGCACAGTGTTCCAGCGACTCATCCCAAGATCTGGCCGGGGAAAACGGCGACGAGAAAAAAACTGCGCGGACACTGAATACAATTTCGGTTGCCGTGCCGTCCCGGTTTCAGCGCAGCGTAATCGAGCTCGAGAATGCAAAGCCAGGCACCGATGCATGGCAACTGGCGAATCCATCGGTGGCGCATGAAATAGAGGGATATGCATCGCTTGCCAGCGTCAATCGCGGTGGCAGCATCGACTTCTTCGTCAACACCTCCGCGCCAACCTACAATATTGATGTCTATCGCATGGGGTATTACGCCGGAAAAGGCGCCCGCCTGATGCAGTCGCTTGCCAATATCGAGCGCCAGCCACAGCCGCTGCCTTGCATCAATCCGGATAATGTCATCGAGTGCAACTGGAAGACAAGCCGCAGCCTGACCATCCCGGTTGCCGATAACAATCCGGAATCGCTGAATTACTGGGCCAGCGGCATCTATCTGGCCAAGCTCAGCACCAATAGCATGCCAGTGAAGGGCAGCTATATCATTTTCGTGGTGCGTGACGACGACAGAGCGGCAAGCTACGTTTCCCAGTTGCCGGTCACAACCTATCAGGCGTATAACTTCTGGGGCGGCCAGTCGCTCTATACAGGCTGCGAAGTGCATAAAAACGGTTGGTCGTCCTGCGACAATGGCGCCCGGCCTGCCGTCGCGGTATCCTTCAACCGCCCTTATGGTCGAGGCGTGAATCCGGCATCGGCGCAGGGCGTCGGTGCCGGCGAATTCATCACGAATGTGCAGCCTGCGCGCGCAGAGTACAACATCAGCAATGCTGCGTGGGATTACAACATGGTGCGCTGGATGGAAAAGCAGGGCTATGACGTCAAGTACATTACCAATCTTGATTTGCATGAAAATAGCGCTGTGCTGCATCAGGCCAAAGCCTTCGTATCAACCGGGCATGACGAGTATTACTCGAAGAATATGTGGGACAACCTGATCAATGCCAGATCTTCCGGCATCAATCTGGCATTTTTTTCTTCTAATCAGATTTACTGGCAGGTGCGGTTCAACGACGGCGCGTATGGCACTTCGAAAAAAAACCGGATCATGATTTGTTATCGTGGCGTTGGCGATCCCGCAAGGAAGAAGTGGTCGCTTGCCAGATTTTTTACAGACAATGCGCTGGTAACCGATCAATTCCGTTATCTGGGCCGCCCGGAAGCCACCTTGATCGGAAATCAATATGTGAAAGACCCTGTCGTCGGCGATGTGACCATTACCCATGCCAATCACTGGTTGTTTGCCGGCACCGGTGCAAGAAATTCCACCGTATTGCGTGGTTTGCTCGGTTATGAAATCAATGCGCATGTGCCAGGTATTTCACCTGCACAAACCAGGATACTTGCACACTCGAAGGCTCATGGTTACGCAAGTGACATAACGTACTATGTGGATGCTTCATCGGCACAAGTCTTTTCTACCGGCACCATGCAATGGAGCTGGGGCTTGGATAACTTCGTCATCAATGGCTTGCGCGACGATTACACGGATCCGATTGCGCAGGCATTTACCGCCAATCTTTTTGACGCTATTGGCGAAAAGAATTTGTCAACGATCACGTTGCTTGGCACGTCGCTTAACCTGAGCACGCCGAAGGGCGATCTTAATGGAGCGCAAGTAATTCTGGATGCCAGCGGGCCAAATCAACTGAAAACCAATCAGTGGCGCTTTTTGCCTGCCGGCGAATACGATTATTACTACGTGGTTTCCCGTGCCAATGGATTGTGCCTGCAAAGCATGGGG
>JAKFFK010000102.1:0-34165 GCA_036675285.1 Paucimonas sp.
TTTTTCGGCACTTGCAAGCCGACCAGAATCCGGCCGGTGTCGCCGCCCTGGTTGCGGTAATGAAACAAGCTGATATTCCAGTTCGGCGCCATGGAATCCAGGAAGCGCATCAGGGCGCCCGGGCGCTCGGGAAATTCAAAGCGGTACAGCAACTCATCCTGAGCCAGCGGGCTTTTACCACCGACCAGATGGCGGATGTGCAGCTTGGCCAATTCGTCCTGGGTCAGGTCGAGTGCCTGGAAACCATGTTTGATGAAATTTTTAGTCAGCTTGGCCGATTCGTCACGGCTGGCGGTCTGCACGCCGACAAAGACATGCGCGGCCTTGGCATCGCTGATGCGGTAGATGAATTCGGTGACGTTGCGCGGTCCGACCACTTCGCAAAAGCGCTTGAAGCTGCCGCGCTCTTCCGGGATGGTTACCGCCAGCACGGCCTCGCGCGCCTCGCCGACTTCGGCGCGCTCGGCAATGAAGCGCAGCCGGTCGAAGTTCATGTTGGCGCCGCAGGCAATGGTCACCAGGGTTTCATTTTTCAGCGGTTTCTTGTCGGTCTTGGCGCGTTCCAGATACACCTTGGCGCCGGCCACCGCGAGCGCACCGGCGGGTTCCAGGATGCTGCGGGTATCTTGAAACACGTCCTTGATTGCCGCGCTAACTTCATCGGCGTCGACGATGATGATGTCGTCGACATATTTCCTGGTCAGGCGGAAGGTTTCTTCGCCAACCAGCTTGACTGCGGTGCCATCGGAAAACAGCCCGACATCGGTCAGCGTCACGCGCCGGCCGGCCTTGATGCTTTTGGCCATCGCATCGGAATCGCTGGTTTGCACGCCGATTACCTTGATATCGGGACGCACTGCTTTCACATAGGCGGCCACGCCGGCAATCAGGCCGCCGCCGCCGATCGCTACGAAAATCGCATGGATCGGGCCAGCATGCTGGCGCAGAATTTCCATGGCGACCGTCCCTTGGCCGGCAATCACGTCCGGGTCGTCGAATGGATGGACGAAGGTCAGTTTGAGTTTCTTTTCGAGTTCGAACGCATGCTGGGCCGCATCGGAATACGAGTCGCCAAACAATACCACTTCACCGCCACGCGCCTTGACCGCATCGATTTTGACTTGTGGCGTAGTGGTCGGCATCACGATCACTGCGCGGCAGCCGAGGCGGGTCGCCGCCAGCGCCACGCCTTGCGCATGGTTGCCGGCAGACGCGCAAATGACGCCGCGCTTGAGCTGCGCCGGCGGCAGATGCGCCATCTTGTTATAGGCGCCGCGCAGCTTGAAGCTGAAGACGCTTTGCATGTCTTCGCGCTTGAAGTAAATCCGGTTTTCGAGCCGCTGGGATAGCGTAGGCGCCAGCTCCAGTGGCGATTCGATGGCAACGTCATACACGCGAGCGGTCAGGATTTTTTGTAGATAGTCGATGGTCATAACATTCAGTCGTGGGCTCGCGGTGATCGATTTGCATGCGGGCGGATTTGCCGACCATTATAATGGAGCGCCTTCAATCACCGATATTGCGATCTTGATTTATCAAAACGGCATCCGTCTCCAGCGCCCATGATTGAAACCGCAATCCATTGGCTGCTGGCCGAACTGGCCATGCCGCAGGTCGGCCTGTGGTCGGTTTTCCTGATCAGCTTCATATCGGCCACGCTGCTGCCATTGGGTTCGGAACCGGCGGTCTTCGCTGTCGTCAAGGCTAACGGCGCGCTGTTCTGGCCGACGATCATGGTTGCCACCGTCGGTAATACACTGGGCGGCATCGTCGATTACTGGATCGGGTACGGCGCCAAACAAGTCTTTGCCAGGGAACGCAATACCCGCTGGTTCGGCTGGCTGCAGCGCTACGGCGCCAAGACCATGCTGCTGGCATGGTTGCCAGGCGTTGGCGATCCGATCTGCACGCTGGCCGGCTGGCTGCGGTTGCCATTCTGGCCCAGTGTCGCCTATATGGCCATCGGCAAGTTCCTGCGCTACCTGTCGATGACCTGGTTGTTGCTGTACGTGCCCGACGGCTGGTGGCGGCAGGTGGGCCAATGGCTGGCATGAACCAAGTGCATTGTCATTTAGTCATTTTTTTCGAGTGTCTTTTTTTCATCGCCTAAGCCGTATTGCGCTTAGGGCTGTTCCCTCGTGATGCGGTGCAATACGGTAAAATGCCGTATTACGCATTGCGCAATAGAGTTCCGTGCCGCCGAGGCGCCACGCCCCCTGTTCCTCCACAAATCTGATCAAGCTAGATGAACGCTCCCGCACAAATCCAGGCTCTTTTGGCCGATGCCCCGACCGGCGCCGCCCCGACACGCTTGCGTGAAATTCCATACAACTACACGTCGTTTTCCGACCGCGAAATCGTCATGCGCCTGCTGGGCGAGCCGGCATGGGCCTTGCTCGACGAATTGCGCGGGGCCCGCCAGACCGGCCGCTCGGCACGCATGCTGTATGAAGTCCTGGGCGATATCTGGGTGGTGCGGCGCAATCCGTACCTGCAGGATGACATGCTCGACAATCCGAAGCGGCGTGCCGCATTGATCGAGGCCTTGAACCACCGGCTGGCGGAAGTCGACAAGCGTCGTATCACCACCGACCTGGTCGATGCCGACGATGCCGTTGCGCAGCGCCGTAGCGCGCATGTGGGCACCCTGCTGCAGGCGGCCAGGAAAGCAGTGGCCGATTTTGCCGAAGAGTTCCGCAAAACCTACGATTTGCGCAAGCGCACCAACCGGGTGCTGGGCCGCTACACGGCGCGCGACAATATCAAGTTCGACGGCTTGTCGCGCGTCTCGCATGTGACCGACGCCACCGACTGGCGCGTCGAATATCCATTCGTGGTGTTGACGCCGGATACCGAAGATGAAATGGCCGGCCTGGTCAAGGGCTGCATCGAACTCGGCCTGACCATCATTCCGCGCGGCGGCGGCACCGGCTACACCGGAGGCGCCATTCCGCTGACGCCGCTGGCGGCCGTGATCAATACCGAAAAGCTTGAACAATTGGGCGCCGTTGAAATCACCCGCCTGCCGGGCGTGGACCGCGATTACGCGACCATTTTTTCGGGCGCCGGCGTGGTCACCAAGCGGGTCTCGGATGCGGCTGAAAAAGCCGGTTTCGTGTTCGCGGTCGATCCGACCTCGGCCGAGGCTTCCTGCATCGGCGGCAATGTCGCGATGAATGCCGGCGGCAAGAAGGCGGTCTTGTGGGGCACCGCGCTCGACAACCTGGCCAGCTGGCGCATGGTCGACCCGAATGGCGACTGGCTCGAAGTGACCCGACTGGAACACAATCTGGGCAAGATCCACGATGCGCCGGTAGCCAAGTTCAAGCTGGAATGGACCCATCCATCCGAGCGCGGCAAGAAAAACACGCCCTTCAAGACTGAATATCTGGACATCGAAGGCCGCAAATTCCGCAAGGAAGGCCTGGGCAAGGATGTGACCGACAAGTTCCTGTCGGGCTTGCCCGGTATTCAGAAGGAAGGCTGCGACGGCTTGATCACGTCGGCGCGCTGGATTTTGCACAAGATGCCGAAATTCACGCGCACCGTGTGCCTGGAATTTTTCGGCCAGGCGCGCGATGCGATTCCATCGATCGTCGAAATCAAGGATTACCTCGACGCTGAAACCAGAAAGGGCGGCGCGATCCTGGCCGGCCTCGAGCATCTCGACGAGCGCTATCTGCGCGCGGTCGGTTACGCGACCAAGTCCAAGCGCGGCGTGCTGCCGAAAATGGCCCTGTTCGGCGATATCGTCGGCGACGATGAAAATGCGGTTGCCCAGGCAGCGTCCGAAGTGGTGCGCATGGCCAACAAGCATGTCGGCGAAGGTTTCATTGCGGTGACACCCGAAACGCGCAAGAAATTCTGGCTCGACCGGGCCCGCACCGCCGCCATTTCCAAGCATACCAACGCCTTTAAGATCAATGAAGACGTGGTGATTCCATTGAACCGGATGGGCGAATACACCGATGGCATCGAGCGCATCAATATCGAACTGTCGATCCAGAACAAGCTGCAACTGGTGGAGGAATTGCGCGCCTTTTTTGCCAAGGGCAATCTGCCGCTGGGCAAAAGCGAAGATGCCGAAGGTGACGATATCCCGGCGGCCGAATTGCTGGAAGACCGGGTTCACCAAGCTGAGCAATTGCTCGATGCGACCCAGGCACGCTGGTCGTATCTGCTGACGCAACTCGACAAGCCTTTGCGCGACGCGAAAGCAGAACTGGCGGCGCTCGGTCTGGACAAGCTGGCGGCGACCTTTGACGAACGTTTGCAAAGGCAGCCCGATGCCACCGTATTCCATGTGGTGCAGGACCGCACGGTGCGGGTGTCATGGAAGACGGAAGTGCGTGCGCAATTGCGACAAATCTTTAACGGCGCCGCGTTCAAGCTGATCCTTGATGAATGCACCGCGATTCACAAGAAAGTGTTGCGCAGCCGGGTGTTCGTGGCGCTGCACATGCATGCCGGCGACGGCAATGTGCATACCAATATCCCGGTCAATTCCGATGATTACGCGATGCTGCAGGTGGCCCATGCCGCCGTGGCGCGCATCATGGTGCTGGCGCGTGCGCTCGATGGCGTGATTTCGGGCGAACACGGCATCGGCATCACTAAGCTGGAATACCTGACCGATGCCGAGATGGGTGACTTCCGCGCCTATAAGCTGCGGGTCGACCCGGAAGGCCGCTTCAACAAGGGCAAGCTGCTCAACCTGCCGGAGCTGCATGCCGATCTGCGCAATGCCTATACGCCATCATTTGGCCTGATGGGGCATGAATCGCTGATCATGCAGCAAAGCGATATCGGCGCAATCGCCAACAGCGTCAAGGATTGCCTGCGCTGCGGCAAGTGCAAGCCGGTATGCGCGACGCATGTGCCGCGTGCCAACCTGCTGTATTCACCGCGCAACAAGATCCTGGCGACTTCGCTGCTGGTCGAGGCCTTCCTGTATGAAGAGCAGACCCGGCGCGGCATTTCGATCAAGCATTGGGAAGAATTCGAGGATGTGGCCGACCATTGCACGGTGTGCCATAAGTGCCTGACGCCATGCCCGGTCGATATCGATTTTGGCGATGTGTCGATGAACATGCGCAACCTGCTGCGCAAGATGGACAAAAAATCCTTCAATCCCGGCACTGCGGCGTCGATGTTCTTTTTGAATGCGACCGATCCGGCCACCATCAATGCCACCCGGCAGGTCATGATCGGCTGGGGTTACAAGGCGCAGCGCCTCGGTCACGATGTGTTGAAGAAGTTTGCGAAGAAGCAGACCAAGGCACCGCCGTCGACCCATGGCAAGCCGCCGGTCAAGGAGCAGGTGATCCATTTCATCAACAAGAAAATGCCGGGCAACCTGCCGAAAAAGACAGCCCGCGCCTTGCTCGATATCGAGGATGACAAGATCGTGCCGGTGATCCGCGACCCGAAAACCACCACGGCGGATACCGAAGCGGTATTCTATTTCCCGGGCTGCGGCTCCGAGCGGCTGTTTTCGCAAGTCGGTCTGGCTACGCAGGCCATGCTGTGGCATGTCGGCGTGCAAACCGTGCTGCCGCCAGGGTATCTGTGCTGCGGCTATCCGCAGCGCGGCAACGGCCAGTTCGACAAGGCTGAAAAGATGATGACGGATAACCGCGTGCTGTTCCATCGCATGGCCAACACGCTCAATTACCTCGACATCAAGACCGTGGTGGTGTCCTGCGGCACCTGCTACGATCAGCTGGAGAGTTACGAATTCGAGAAGATCTTCCCCGGCTGCCGCATCATCGATATCCATGATTATCTGCTGGAGAAAAACGTCAAGCTGGAAGGCGTCAATGGTACGCGCTACATGTACCATGAACCTTGCCACAACCCGATGAAGATGCAGGATTCGGTGAAAACCGTGAATGCCCTGATCAGCACGATCGACAACGTCAAGATCGACAAGAACGAGCGCTGCTGCGGCGAATCCGGCACGCTGGCGGTGACCCGGCCCGATATCTCGACCCAGGTGCGCTTCCGCAAGGAAGAGGAAATGCACAAGGGCGCCGACAAGCTGCGCGCCGATGGCTTTACCGGCGCGGTCAAGATCCTGACTTCCTGCCCGTCGTGCATGCAGGGCTTGAGCCGCTACAACGAGGATACCGATACCACCGCCGATTACATCGTGATCGAAATGGCCAGGCATTTGCTGGGTGAAAACTGGCTGCCCGAATACGTGGCGCGCGCCAACGACGGCGGCATCGAGCGGATCCTGGTGTAGGCATGGCAACCAGGCCCAATCCGACGGCGCTGACCGTGCACAAGCAATCGTGCCTGCTGGACATCGGCTTTGATGACGGCGCGACGTTTTCGCTGCCGTTTGAATTGCTGCGCGTGTATTCGCCCTCGGCCGAGGTGCGCGGTCATGGGCCAGGGCAGGAAGTGCTGCAGACAGGAAAGCGCGACATCTTGGTCACGGCGCTGGAGCCGGTCGGTAATTATGCGGTGCAGCCGCATTTTTCCGATGGCCATAATACCGGCATTTATACCTGGGATTACCTGCACTGGCTGGGCAGCAATCAGGCGCAACTATGGGAAGATTACCTGCAGCGCCTGGAAGCGGCCGGTTTTACTCGCGACAGCGGCCGGGATGCTCCGATGCCGGCCGGCACGGCGCCGCACGGACATCGGTAAAACCGGGCTTTCCGCTTGTATAATGCGTCTTCCTTCACGGATTCGCCGCCATGACCAATAACACCCATTTCGGTTATCAAACCGTCGCTGAAGAAGACAAGGTCCATAAGGTCGCCGAAGTCTTCCATTCGGTCGCCGCCAAGTACGATGTGATGAATGACCTGATGTCGGGTGGCCTGCATCGCCTGTGGAAAGCCTTCACGATTGCCCAGGCCGGCGTGCGCCCCGGCTTCAAGGTGCTGGATATCGCCGGCGGCACCGGCGACCTGGCCAAGGCTTTTGCCAAACAGGCAGGTCCCTCCGGCGAAGTCTGGCTGACCGATATCAATGAATCGATGCTGCGGGTCGGGCGCGACCGTTTTCTGAACCAGGGCTTGATCTCGCCGACGGCGCTGTGCGATGCAGAAAAGCTGCCGTTTCCGGATAATTATTTCGATCGCGTCAGCGTGGCTTTCGGCTTGCGCAACATGACCCACAAGGACCAGGCATTGGCAGAAATGCGCCGCGTCTTGAAGCCTGGCGGCAAGCTGCTGGTTCTGGAGTTTTCCAAGGTATGGCAGCCGCTGCAAAAGCCCTACGATGTGTATTCGTTTTCGATCCTGCCGTGGCTGGGCAAGCAAATTGCCAAGGATGCCGACAGTTACCGCTACCTGGCCGAATCGATCCGCATGCATCCGGACCAGGAAACCCTGAAAACCATGATGCAGGATGCCGGTTTGGAGAATGTCGCCTATTTCAATTTGACCGCAGGCGTGGCGGCGCTTCATACCGGCGTCAAGCTTTAACACCATATGTTGCGATTGCGGGAGGCGTTAGGGAATATGAAAAAATGGAGTAAGATTTTTTTGTTTGCCGGCGCTGCTGCCAGCGCAGCTTCGCTGCATGCAGAGCCTGCGCAGCAGATGAATGCCGGCACTTGGCAAGGCGTGGCCGACAGTCCGGTGGTGATGGTGCTCGGCGTGCTGGTCGCGCTGATGATCGTGGTGCTGGCCGTCATGCTGTTCAAGCGTGCGCCGGATGGCCGCGACAACAATGACGGCTTTGACAATACCTATGACGGCGGCTACGACACGATTCAGCCGACCAGGCCGGGGCGCAAGGAACCCAGCCTGCGGCCGATTTCAGTGAAACCGGTTGCCGATAAAAAGACCGACACCGTGATCGCGCCCTGGAGCGTGCCCGCCGATTTCGATGTGCCGCGTTTCTTGCGCAAGTCGAAGGCGGCTTTCATCCGGCTGCAGACTTCCTGGGACCAGGCCGACTTGCAGGATATCCGGCGCTTCACGACGCGGGAACTGTTTGGCGAATTCTGCACGCAGTTGAAAGAACGCGGCGGCGTGCCGAATGTCACCGAAGTGGTGACCCTGGGCGCCGAATTGCAGGGCGTGGAAACCGTCGACGAGTATTACATTGCAAAAGTTAAATTTACCGGCATGATCAAGGAAGATGCGGACGCACAAGTGGCGCCATTTTCCGAAGTGTGGAATCTTTCCAAGCCGCTGGACGGGCATCGCAGCTGGATCGTCGCCAGGATTGAGCAGTATTAGACTGGGATGAAGTCGGCAACCACGGCGGCGCAGCGTTACTGCATTTGGCGCCGTTTCGAGCAGGCAAACTGATACACTGGAAGCCGTCCGTCGATCGCACAGGGCGGCTTTAATTTTGAAATGATCAACTCTTTATTTTCGAAGTCGCCGGCACCCATCAACCATTTACTGGCGCAGGAACCGTGGGCGCGCGCCAAGCTGGCTGCGCATGCCGGAAAAATCGCCCGACTCGACCTCGGCCTGTTTGCTGTCACATGGCAGGTAAGCACGGATGGCTTGCTGAACGGCGCGGCGCCGGACGCCACGCCACATGTCGTGATCCGTCTCAAGCTGTCGGACCTGCCGCTGATCCTGCAAAACCGGGAGCGCGCAGTATCGTATGTCAGGATTGAAGGCGATGCCGACTTTGCCAATACCCTTTCCCAACTGAGCCAGTCGTTGAAATGGGAAGCCGAAGATGATCTGAGCCGCTGGATCGGCGATATTGCAGCCCACCGGATTGTGGCGACTGCCAAGTCTGCTGCCGCGACGGCGCGCTCGACCGGGCAGGCGCTGACGGAAAACGTCGCTGAATATTTTCTGGAAGAAAATCCGATGCTGATGCGTGCGCAGCCGATCACCGAATTCGGACGCGACATCATCAAGTTGCGCGACGATCTCGAGCGCCTGGAAAAACGAATTCGCAAACTGGGTCGGCCATAGGTGATTGGTGGCCACCTGACAAATCTGCAGAAAAACAATGCGCGGGAATGCCCGCCGCCGGTCATGAAGAAATGAGTTTTACATGTTGATGAAATCCTTGCGGGTATTGAAAATTGGCCGGGTGGCGATGCGCTATGGTCTGGATCATATCGCCATGTCCAGCCTGCGCATTCCGCGCACTGCGGCATTGTTCGATCGCCTGTTCTTTTGGCGCGATATCTCGGCGCCGCGCGGCGTGCGCCTGCGCACCGCGCTGGAAGAGCTGGGGCCGATTTTTGTCAAGTTCGGCCAGTTGCTGTCGACCCGACGCGACCTGATGCCGCCGGATATCGCCGATGAGCTGGCCCTGCTGCAAGACCGGGTGCCGCCGTTTGACCCGGATCTGGCGATTGCCGAAATCATCCGTTCGCTCGGCGCCCATCCAGATCAGCTATTTGCCTCGTTCGAGCGCACGCCGGTGGCATCGGCTTCGATCGCGCAAGTGCATTTTGCAACGCTGAAAGACGGCCGCCAGGTGGCAGTCAAGGTGCTGCGGCCGAACATGCGCAAATCGATCGAGGAAGATATCGGCCTGATGTATCTGGCCGCCGTCTGGATCGAACGGCTGTGGGCCGATGGCAAGCGCTTGAAGCCCCGGGAAGTGGTCGCCGAATTCGACAAGTATTTGCATGACGAACTGGACCTGATGCGGGAAGCTGCCAATGGCAGCCAGCTGCGCCGTAATTTCGCGCAATCGACGCTGCTGCTGGTGCCGGAAATGATGTGGGATTATTGCTCCAGCAACGTGATCGTGATGGAACGCATGAGCGGCATTCCGATTTCGCAAACCCATCGCTTGATTGCGGCCGGCATCGACATGAAAAAACTGTCGCGCGACGGCGTCGAGATTTTCTTTACCCAGGTGTTTCGTGATGGCTTCTTCCATGCCGATATGCACCCCGGCAATATCCTGGTGTCGACCGATCCGGCCACGCTGGGCAGCTATATCGCGCTGGATTTCGGCATCGTCGGCACGCTGAACGATTTCGACAAGGATTACCTGTCGCAGAATTTCCTGGCTTTTTTCCGGCGCGATTACAAGCGGGTGGCGCAGGCGCATATCGAATCCGGCTGGGCGCCGGCCGACACCCGGGTTGATGAACTGGAGTCGGCGGTGCGCGCCTGTTGCGAACCGATTTTCGACCGGCCGCTGAAAGATATTTCATTTGGCCAGGTCTTGCTGCGCCTGTTCCAGACTTCGCGCCGCTTCAATGTTGAAGTGCAACCGCAGCTGGTGCTGCTGCAAAAAACGCTGTTGAATATCGAAGGACTGGGCCGCCAGCTCGACCCCGATCTCGATTTGTGGAAAACTGCCAAGCCTTATCTGGAGCGCTGGATGCAAGAGCAGATCGGCTGGCGCGGCATGCTCGAACGAATCAAGACCGAAGCGCCGCATTACAGCAAGCTGCTGCCGCAACTGCCGCGCCTGGCGCACCAGGCCTTGTTGAATGCATCGCAACCGAACGAGCGCGACAGCAAGCTGTTGATGGCCTTGCTGGCCGAACAAAAGCGTACTAACCTGCTGCTGAGCATGGTGATCTATTTTGCCGGCGGGCTGGTGGGCGGCATCGCTTTCATGCAGATTTACTGGCGCTGGCAAGGCCTGTTTTCATAATTTTTTCAGCATACCGACATCTTAAGCCATGCCAAGTTTCGAAAGCCGCGATCCTGCGCAACCCGGATTCTGGAGCGAGCGCTTCGAGCAGCAGTTCATGCCCTGGGATCTCGGTCGGGTGCCCGTGGCGCTGCAGCAGTTTGTCGGCCGCGCACCGCACCCGTATGTCACCTTCATTCCCGGCTGCGGCACCGCGCACGAAGTGGCCTATCTGTCGGAAGCGGGCTGGCAAGTGTGCGCGATCGATTTTTCGCCGGCGGCGGTGACGGCTGCCCAAACCCTGCTCGGCAAGTGGGCCGACCGGGTAAGCCAAGCCGATTTTTTCAGCTTCGTGCCGACGCAGCCGCCGCAACTGATTTACGAGCGCGCATTCCTGTGCGCACTGCCGCGCGACAAATGGCCGGCAATCGTGCAGCGCTGGGCCACGCTGCTGCCGACAGGGGGATTGCTCGCCGGGTTTTTCTTTTTCGATGATGCGCCCAAGGGGCCGCCTTTTGGCGCAGACGCCGCCCAGCTGGAAGCATTGTTAACGCCTTTTTTCACCAAAATCGAAGATCAGCCGGTTGCTGATTCACTGCCGGTGTTTGCCGGCAGGGAGCGTTGGCAAGTCTGGCGTCGTTCGTAGTGTCTGCCTGACCACACTATCGACTTACCTAAGCGCTGCACGGTCGTCGGATGGCCCACTACCCGGTTTCTTGCAGATATAATGCCGAGAAAATTTCTCGGGGCAAAAAAATGACTACTCTGGTTGGCTTTGTCATCCTGTATCTGGTGATCTCGGTAGGCATTGGCCTGTATGCCGCGACGAAGGTCAAGAATACCAGCGATTACGCGGTTGCCGGGCGCTCACTGCCGCTGTATATCGTGATCGCCACCGTGTTTGCCACCTGGTTTGGCTCCGAAACGGTGCTGGGCGTGCCAGCCAAGTTTGTCCAGGAAGGGCTGGGCGGCGTGATCGAGGATCCGTTCGGCGCGTCGATGTGCCTGGTGCTGGTCGGGCTGTTCTTTGCCCGCAAGCTGTACCGCATGCATCTGCTGACGATCGGCGACTACTACCGTCAGCGCTACAACCGTACCGTCGAAGTCATGGTGTCGCTGTGTATCGTGGTGTCTTACCTGGGCTGGGTATCGGCGCAGATCACCGCACTGGGGCTGGTATTCAATGTACTGTCGCAGGGCGCCGTTTCGATGTCGGCGGGAATGCTGATCGGCGCCTCGATCGTGCTGGCCTACACGCTGTTCGGCGGCATGTGGTCGGTCGCGCTCACCGATTTTTTTCAGATGATCATCATCGTCGGCGGCATGCTGTATATCGCCTATGTGCTGTCAGGCATGGCAGGTGGCGCCGGCAACGTGCTGGCGCATGCATCGGACGCCGGCAAGTTCAAGCTCGACCTTGCCCTGACGCCCAGAGATATCCTGGCCTTTATCGGCGCTGCGGTGACCATGATGCTGGGCTCGATTCCGCAGCAGGACGTGTTTCAGCGGGTAATGTCGGCTAAGAGTGAAAACACCGGTGCGGCCGGCGCGGTCATCGGCGGCACCCTGTACCTGGCGTTTGCCTTCGTTCCGATGTTCCTGGCCTATACCGCCTTCATGATCGAGCCGAAGATGGTAAATGCCTTGCTCGAAAGCGATGCGCAAATGATTTTGCCGACGCTGATCCTGAACAATACGCCGCTGTTTGCGCAAGTGATGTTTTTTGGCGCCTTGCTGTCGGCGATCATGTCGACAGCAAGCGGCACCTTGCTCGCGCCCAGCATCACCCTGACGGAAAACGTGTTGCGCGAATTTATCCCGATGGATGACAAACGGATGCTGCTGACCACCCGGATTGTGGTGGTGTGCTTCACGATTGCCGTCACGCTGTTTGCGCTGGCGTCGCAAGGTATGTCGATTTACGACATGGTCAGTAATGCCTACAAGGTCACGCTGGTGGCGGCATTTGTGCCGCTGGTCATGGGCCTGTACTGGAAGCGTGCCAATACGCAAGGTGCCTTGTGCGCCGTGATCGGCGGCCTGGCGACTTGGTTGCTGATGGAAACATTTGGCCAGGAATCGATCTGGCCGCCGCAACTGGCTGGCTTGTTGGTCAGCTTTGCCGGCATGCTCCTCGGTTCGCTGGCGCCGCAACGGCTCGGAAGTCCTGCCGCCGCGTGAGCGATCGCTCGGAAAGATGCCGCAAATCCCCGGAAAATCCTCTGGAAAACCTTTATAATTCAGGGTTTTGTATGATTTTGCGGGGATTTTTTCATGCCGATTTATGCGTATCGCTGCCAGACCTGTGGCTTCGCGAAAGATGTGTTGCAAAAAGTGTCAGATGCGCCGTTGTCGGATTGTCCTTCCTGTAATCAGCCTGCGTTCAAAAAGCAATTGACCGCGGCCGGATTCCAGTTGAAGGGGACCGGCTGGTATGCCACTGATTTTCGCGGCGGCGCCAGCGCCACGTCGGCACCGGCAGTGGCCGAGCCGATGGCTGCAACAGCGACCGCCGCTGCCAGTGCCGATGGCGGCACTACGCCGGCAACAGTCGCCAAACCGGCCGGCGGTACACCGTCGGCGACTTGAGCGCTGCCTTTTTCGGGCGGCAATAACACGCGGCGTGCAGTATCGTCCGCGTCGGAAACACACTATATGCGCAAATATTTCATTACCGGGCTGTTGATTCTGGTGCCTCTGGCAATCACGCTATGGGTGCTGAATCTGATTATCACCACGATGGACCAGTCGCTGCTGCTGCTGCCCGAGCAGTGGCAGCCCGAAGTCTTCCTGAATTACCGGGTGCCCGGCATGGGCGTCATTCTGACCCTGCTGATTGTCTTTTTCACAGGATTGGCCGCCCGCAACTTCATTGGCAAGCGGGTCGTGTCACTGTGGGAATCGGTGCTGGTGCGTATCCCGGTGGTCAATTCGATCTATTCCAGCGTCAAGCAGGTATCGGACACCCTGTTTTCATCCAGTGGCAATGCCTTTCGCAAGGCGGTACTGGTGCAGTATCCGCGTCAGGGCTGCTGGACGATTGCGTTTTTGACCGGCGTGCCGGGCGGCGATGTGAAAAACCATCTGCAGGGCGACTATATCAGCGTGTATGTGCCGACCACGCCGAACCCGACCTCCGGCTTTTTCCTGATGATGCCGCGGGCCGACACGATCGAGCTCGACATGAGCGTCGACGCTGCACTCAAATACATTGTCTCGATGGGCGTGGTGGCACCCGAACCGATCGAAAAGAAAGTCATCATTAATTCTACTGAAGTCGAAGCTTAGCGCCCAAGGTTGGCGCGGCAAGAATCGACTGCCGCTTGCGGCTTTAAAATAACTTGAAACTGGAAACTGTTATGTCAATGCGAACTGAATACTGCGGCCTCACTACTGAAGCGCTGCTCGGCCAAACCGTCAGCCTGTGCGGCTGGGTGCATCGTCGGCGCGACCACGGCGGCGTGATTTTCATCGACTTGCGCGACCGCGAAGGTCTGGTGCAGATCGTCTGCGATCCGGACCGTGCCGATGTCTTCAAGAAGGCCGAGTCGGTACGCAATGAATTTTGCCTGCGCATCACCGGTCTGGTGCGCAACCGTCCGGAAGGCACCACCAATGCCGGCCTCAAGTCCGGCAAGATCGAGGTGCTGTGCCAGAACCTGGAAGTGCTGAACCCGTCGGTGACGCCGCCGTTCCAGCTCGATGACGACAACCTGTCGGAAACCACGCGCCTGACGCACCGCGTGCTGGACCTGCGCCGCCCGCAAATGCAAAACAACCTGCGTCTGCGTTACAAGGTCACGATGGAAGTGCGCAAGTTCCTCGATGCCAACGGATTCATCGATATCGAAACGCCGATGCTGACCAAGTCGACCCCGGAAGGCGCGCGCGACTACCTGGTGCCGTCGCGGGTCAACGCCGGCAGCTTCTTTGCCTTGCCGCAGTCGCCGCAATTGTTCAAGCAGTTGCTGATGATTGCCAACTTCGACCGCTATTACCAGATCACCAAGTGCTTCCGCGACGAAGACTTGCGCGCTGACCGCCAGCCGGAATTCACCCAGATCGATTGCGAAACCTCGTTCATGAATGAACAGGAAATCCGCGACATGTTCGAAGGCATGATCCGCCTGGTCTTCAAGAACACGCTGGATATCGATCTGCCGAACCCGTTCCCGGTGATGGATTATGCGACCGCCATGGGTATGTATGGCTCCGACAAGCCGGACATGCGCGTCAAACTGCAGTTCACCGACCTGACCGCGGTCATGCGCGATGTCGACTTCAAGGTCTTCAGTGGTGCAGCCAACATGGAAGGCGGTCGCGTGGTCGGTTTGCGCGTGCCAGGCGGCGCCAGGGAAGGCAGCGGCATGCCGCGCTCGGAAATCGATGCCTATACCCAGTTCGTGGCCATCTACGGCGCCAAGGGCCTGGCCTACATCAAGGTCAACGACAAGGCCAAGGGGCGTGACGGCTTGCAATCGCCGATCGTCAAGAACCTGCATGACGCGGCACTGGCACAAATCGTCGAGCAGACCGGCGCCGAAGACGGCGACCTGATCTTCTTTGGCGCCGACAAGGCCAAGGTGGTCAATGACGCGATCGGCGCCTTGCGCGTGAAGATCGGCCACAGCGACTTCGGCCGCAAGAATGGCTTGTTCGAGGAATCCTGGAAGCCATTGTGGGTGATCGACTTCCCGATGTTCGAATACGATGAAGAAGGCCAGCGCTATGTCGCCGCGCACCATCCGTTCACGTCGCCGAAAGACGGCGATGAAGATCTGCTCGAGACCAATCCCGGCAAAGCGATTGCCAAGGCCTACGACATGGTACTGAATGGCTGGGAACTGGGCGGCGGCTCGGTGCGGATCCATCGCGCCGACGTGCAAAGCAAGGTGTTCCGCGCATTGAAGATCGACGCCGAAGAAGCGCAATTGAAGTTCGGCTTTCTGCTCGACGCGCTGCAGTACGGCGCGCCACCGCATGGCGGCCTGGCCTTCGGCCTGGACCGGATCGTCACGATGATGACCGGCGCCGAATCGATCCGCGATGTGATCGCCTTCCCGAAAACCCAGCGCGCACAATGTCTGCTGACGCAGGCACCGTCCGAGGTCGACGAAAAGCAGTTACGCGAATTGCATATCCGCTTGCGTGCGGCTGAACCAGCGCTCAAGGCGTAACTCGCATCGAAAAAAGCGCGGGCGACCGCGCTTTTTCAATTTCAGCGGCATCGACCTGGAGACTGTGACCCGGCATGAACCTGCCCTACAAGATTCCCGAATCCGTCCTGGTGGTGATTCATACCGCCGAACTCGATGTGTTGCTGATCGAACGGGCAGACAAGGCCGGTTTCTGGCAATCGGTGACTGGCTCGAAGGATCGTCTGGACGAACCGCTGAGAGACACGGCAATACGCGAAGTGTTCGAGGAAACCGGCATCCGGGTGGCAGATGACGTGGCAACAAGCGCGTGGCAGCCGGACAGGGTGCCATACCTGCATTTGCGCGACTGGCAGCTAGTCAATACCTATGAAATCTATCCGGTGTGGCGGCATCGCTACGCCCCCGGTGTAGTGCGAAATACCGAGCATGTGTTCGGCTTGCTGGTGCCGAAAGCGATGCCGATCCGCCTGAGCCCGCGCGAGCATGTCGGCCATGTCTGGCTGCCGTACCGGGAAGCCGCCGACCGCTGCTTTTCGCCGTCGAATGCGGAAGCCATTCTGCAACTGCCGCGCTATCAGTTGCAGTAATTCCGGTGCACTGCATGATTTCATGCCGCAATGATAAGCTTCGTCGCCGGCATGCAGGTAGCGCGGAATTGGCGCTCGCCATGCCGACGCTGCAGGCGCTACAATAGGCGCATATGAAACTTCGCATCGCCACCTACAATATCCATAAAGGTGTGTCCTCGATCGGCAGCCGGCCGCGCATTCATGCGCTGAAGCAGGCGATCAGCACCTTGAAGGCCGATATCCTGTTTTTACAGGAAGTGCAGGGGCGTCATGATTTGCTCGCCGCACGCCATGCCGCGAACTGGCCGCAACAGAGTCAGCAAGATTTTCTAGCCGGTGATGATTCATATCATGTTGCCTATGGCATGAATGCGGTCTATGACCATGGTCATCATGGCAATGCACTGATCAGCTGCCATCCGATTGCCTCCTTTCGCAACCAGGATGTATCCGATCACGCATATGAACAGCGCGGCATTTTGCATTGTGTGGTGCGCATCGAGGACGTCGACGTGCACTGCTTCGTGGTCCATCTTGGGCTGTTTTCCGGCAGCCGCAAGCGCCAAACCGATGCCTTGATCGAAGCGGTCGAAAAATCGGCGCCGGACCATGCGCCGGTGGTGATCGCCGGTGACTTCAATGACTGGAGTAACCAGTTAAGCGATATCCTGCGCGCCAAGCTGAGCGTATGCGAAGTCTTCGACCAGAATATTTCCAAGCGCGGCTTCGGTAGTTACCTGCGGCAACTGAGCGGCCGCGGACCCAAGCTGCAGCCGGCGCGGACTTTTCCGGCTGCGATGCCCTTTTTGCAGCTAGACCGGATCTATGCGCGCGGCTTCGACATTGAAGAAGCGCAAGTCTTGCACGGAACCCTGTGGGCCAAGCTGTCCGACCATGCGCCGCTTGTGGCAACATTGCGTCTGAAATAAAAAGCGCCAGAACTTCCGGGTTCCAGCCAAGTCCTCCTTGTTCTTCCCTTTCAGGCATGTCTGACTTATGCGCTCGGTAAGCTTTACCGCTGATAACAGCGTCACGCTCCTGCATTGCGGCGCCGAGTATTTCCCGGCGCTGGAAGCCGCATTCGATGCCGCCGGCGCAGAAATCTACCTCGAGACGTACATCTTTGCCGATGACGAGACCGCCGACAGAATCAAGGCGGCATTGCTGCGTGCGGCAGCCCGGGGCGTGCTGGTCTGCGTGGTGACCGATTGGCTTGGCACCGGCCATGCGCAAAGCATGCGTCTGAAAAAAGAATTCGAGGCAGCCGGTGTACAGCATCGCATTTACAATGCCTGGTTCAAACGCGGCATTACGCGCATGCATCGCAAATTGTGCGTGGTGGATCGGCAGCTGGCATTTGTCGGCGGCCTCAATATCAACCACGATCTGCATGATGACCAGGATTTCGACGTGATCCTGCCGGCGCCGCGCTGGGATTTTGCGGTCAAGATCAGCGGCCCGCTGGTGGCGGTGATCCATCGTGAAATGGCTGCGCAATGGGCGCGGCTGGGCCGTATGAAGCTGCGCGCGCGCTGGGAACAGCTGCTCGCCGCACGCCAGCGTTACCGCGATGATGCGGCCGAGCCGGCGCTGGCCGCGCTGGTGATCCGCGATAACCTGCGCAACCGCCGCACGATTCAGCGCAGCTATCTGCAGGCGCTCGGCCGCGCGAAGAAAGATGCATGGCTGGCCAACCCGTATTTTGCGCCTGGCCACAAGATGCGGGTTGCCCTGGCGGCCGCCGCGGCACGCGGTGTCGACGTGACGCTGCTGCTGGGCGTCGGGCAGTTCCGCATACAGGATGCGGTGGCGCGTTCCTATTATCCAAAGCTATTGAAAAGCGGCGTGAAAATCATTGAATATCGCAAGACCCAACTGCACGGCAAGGTTGCAGTGGTCGACGACATCTGGGCCACGGTCGGATCGAGTAATTATGATGGCTTGAGTCTGTTCGTCAACCAGGAAGCCAATGTCGTGATCCGCGATGCCGCATTTTCCGCCGCCTTGCGCCGGCATATCCAGCATGGCGTCGCCGATGGCGTACCGGTCAGGCTGCAGGATTTTGCCAATATCCCTTGGTACAAAAGGGCCTGCTATGACGCCGCCTACCTGCTGTACAAGGCCACCATCAAAATCATTGCCTGGGGTAATTACTCATGAGCGGCACAGCAGTCACTGCGGACTTGGCGGCTGGTTTGGCGCGCGGCGCCTGCTCGACTACAATAGCTTTTTATCAGGTTTAGCCGGATAGCGAGCATGGGTGCGACAACAAGCGATGCCGTGCGCATCGATAAATGGCTGTGGGCAGCCCGTTTTTTCAAGACCCGTTCACTGGCCACCGATGCCGTCGACAGCGGCAAGGTGCGCCTGAATGGCGAGCGCATCAAGCCGGCCAGAAACCTCAAGCCGGGCGATATCCTGGCCATCGACAATGGCGCAACTGTTTGGGAAGTAGTGGTGCAGGCCTTGTCGGATGTGCGTGGACCGGCTGCGGTAGCGCAAAGCCTGTATGCGGAAACCGAGCCCAGCATTGCCAAAAGACTGCAGGAAGCCGAGCAGCGCAAACTATACCGCGAACCCGGCGCCACCATCAGAGGGCGGCCGACCAAGCGCGACCGGCGCAAGCTGGACAGCTTCTGATACAACAACTACAGCCACATCCCATCGCGCCTACGAACATAAGCTGCCACATTTATACAAATTGTGTCAGTCGGACAATTCTATTCGATCAATCTTGCTAAAATGACGCCAAGCATGGTGCACGCCATGCATAACAGGAGACCGTATGTCCCAAGCGCCGATTCGCGGCAAAGTCGTTCAGGCTCCACCCGGTCGTACCAGGGCAGATGCGGCGCAGAAACTGCTCGCGCCACAAAAGAAAGCCGTCTCGCAGACAGCATTGCATCGCGCCGCGCTCGGCAACAAGGCGCATGCATTGGGAGTGCCGTTGACAAGTCAGGTCAGGACGCATGGCACGATGCAATTAAGGCGGCGCAGCAGTGCGATGGCAAGCGCATCGCCGCATTTGTTTGGTATTGGATTTGCCGCGATGGCGGCCTTGTTGTTACTGGCCGGACTGGAGATAGCGTTTGTGCTGGTGGCCGCCTGTGTGTTTTACGGTTGCGGTTACGCACTCGGAAAGAATTTGCAGAACCATCGATTTGCAGCTTTGCTTGCCGCCGAAATTGATCTGGCCAGTGCGTTCGATCATTTTGTTGACCAGAATGCGTCGCGTTTGCCTGCTGAAGCACTGGTAGAGATCAACGCGATCAAAGGCTCGCTCACGCATTTGTTGCCGAAGCTTGCGGGCATACAAAGTGAAGGCAGTCTTGGTCAGGACGATGTGTTTTTCATCCACCAGACTGTCATCCGTTATTTACCGGATGCCAGCGCACCATACTTTGCCATCCCTGCAGACAAGCAGGATTGTGCATTGCTTGAGCATGGTAAAACACCCAAGCAGGTATTGCGGGAACAGTTTGAAATGATTCGCACCAAACTGTGCGAACTGGAAGAGCAAATAATCAAGGCAGATGCACAGAAGCTTGCGCAACATAAGCGCTTCCTGGAGCGCAAGACTTCTATTTAATGCTGAATCATGCCGCCCGGCGGGGTTCGGCTTCCATATGAGCGGAAGATTGTTCCAGCAAATCGGCATCATGCTTGTCGCGAATGGTTTTAGCCAGCGTGAAGGTGGCAGAGACCAGGAATAGCCAGCTCGATACCATATAGCCTTTTTCCCAGTGACCGATGTTCATGCGCGCCAAGCCCCAAGCGGTCAACGCGGCAGCGACCAAGAAGGCAATCCATACCTGCGCGCGCCAGCCGGCAGTATCAAGCTGCTCGTTTTGATTGTCGCGAATGGTTTTGGCCAAGGCGAAGCTGGAAGACAGGCAAAAGAAAAAACCAGTGGCCAGGAAGGCACGATCCAGGCTTTCGCTTGGCATCTGCCAGATGCCAATACCGCACAACATGATCGCCAGTCCAAAAGCAGCCCATACCTGGAAAATCCAGGTATTGGTATCACGACGAATATAGTATTGCTGAGCCATTGTTTGCTTCCCCTTTGTTTTAATTGTCAACGATGTAATGCGTTGCTTGAAATATTGCCGTCTTGAAAAGAGATGGCTGGAGCGAGTATATCGTTTTCATTTGCGCCAAGAAACGATATAGTTATACGCATTACAACAAAACAACAACTCAGGAGAAGTGCATGACCAATTCAAGTGTGTCGCAACAGCTTGCTGCCACGGAAACCTTGGCGCTCACGCCACCCCAATTTCCAGAAGTCGTGCAAGCCGAAAAAGCGGTGGATTTGGTGCCCTTGGATACAGATTTGCAAAAGAAGGTTGAGGCACAGGCAGAAGCTTTCCTACAGGCATTGTTGGCTGCAGACATACACAGTGAAGATTTCAAGAAGCGGATGGATTCGGCATTCAAGCTGGGGCGCAAGGAAATTGCCGAGGCGACGCGGCTCAATACCTCTTTTTTAAAACAGAATTATCGTGGTATCGAAGACAGCCCTGCCTACAAGGCAATGTCAGAATTGCGCGACATCATGGATAACCTCAATCCCGGCAAGCAGGGTGACTGGCTGGAGCCGGTCAAAATTCTTGGGATGATTCCTGGCGGCTCGAAACTGAAAGCATATTTCCGTCGCTTCGAATCAGCTTCCAAACAGATCGATGGTTTGGTCGGCCAGCTCTCTGCAGCGCAAGACGATCTCGAACGCGATGTGGTCGCACTGGAAGAGGGAAAAGTGCAGCTATGGAATGCAATGCAGAATTTAAAGGCGGCAGGCCATTTCGCCAAGTTCCTGCAGGAGAAGTTAAAGAGTCAGGTGGAATCGATGAAATCGACCGACCCTTTGCGCGCACGCGCGCTTGAACAGGAAGCCTTGTTTTATGCCGCGCAAAATCTGGAAGGCATCCTGACGCAGCAAGCGGTTACCGTCAATGGTTACCTAGCGCTTGAACCACTCAAGAAAACTGCGCGGGAAATGTCGATCGGCATTGATCGGCTCAAGACGACCGGCATGTCTGCGCTGGCCATTGCACAAATGGTTGCTATTGCTACAGGGAATCAACTCAAGGTACAGGAAGCAATGGGAAAAACCAGGGAAGTGATCGGCAATTTGGTGGTGCAGACTTCGGTACAACTGGGGCAGCATGTGCAAACCGTCGGCAAGTTTGCCAGTGATCCGTTAATTGAAATTGGTAAACTTCAATCCGCCTTCGACAATACGTTCAAGGCGATTGATGCGATGGATAATTTCCGTTCTGCGGCAATCGGCAACATGGTCAAGAACAATGATCTGCTCCAGGGTTTGATCGACAAATCCAAGCCTTATGTGGAGCGCGCCTCGGCTGGCGCCGCTGCCAGCCGTGTGGATGCCGATATGATCGGTCCAGTCGCCTTGTAAGAAATGCGGCAGTAAATCAGTGCGGAAAAGGCCAAGTTCTGACTTGGCCTTTTTTAATTGGCTTTCTCAAAGAGCACCAATTCACCTGCCTGGAATAATTCCTCTAAAAATCCCGTTTGACTTTTGATAGGGAATGAATAATAGTACGAGCGTACGATTATTTTTAATCCTGTTTTTTTACTGTCGCAACCAGGTCAACATGGCATCGAGATCTTTACGTAAAGGCGAATTGACTCGCGCCGCCATTCTGGATGTGGCGCTGGAGATTGCCAGCCGCGAAGGCTTGGAAAGTTTGACCATCGGCGTGTTGGCTGAAAAAATGCACATGAGCAAGTCCGGTGTGTTTGCGCATTTCGGGTCGCGCGAAGATTTGCAGATCGCCGTGGTGAAGCTGTACAACGACCATTTCGAACAAGAGATTTTCTATCCCAGCCTGCAGGAGCCGCGCGGCATGCCGCGCCTGCGCGGCATGTTCTTGCGCTGGGTCGGCAGGGTCACGGTTGAAATTGCCTCCGGCTGCATTTATATCAGCGGCGCGGTTGAGTACGACGATCGTCCGGGGCCGATCCGCGACGAACTGGTGAGCATGGTACGCACCTGGCAAGACGGCTTGCACCGCTGCGTACAGCAGGCAATCGACGAAGGCCATTTGCGCGCCGATACCGATCCGGCGCAACTGGTATATGAAATGTATGGACTGGTGCTGGCGCTGCACCATGATGCCCGCTTCATCCAGCGCCCTGATAGCGTTTCACATGCCCACAAGGGCTTTGAACGCTTGATTGAAAGTTACCGGAATCCGGCATGGTCGAGTATCCCGACCGCCAAGCAGCAAGCGAAATCCACCACTAAAAAAACCGCCTAGCCTCAGGAGATCACCATGGGTCAATATATCGCACCATTGCGCGACATGCAGTTCGTGCTGCACGAATTGCTGCATGTCGAAGAAGAACTGAAACAACTGCCCAGGCATGCGGATACCGATGCCGACATCATCAACCAGGTGCTGGAAGAGGGCGGCAAATTCGCGTCGAACGTACTGTTCCCGCTGAATCACAGTGGTGATCGCGAAGGCTGCCATCTGGATGCGCAGGCGCATACCGTCACTACGCCGAAAGGCTTCAAGGAAGCGTACCGCCAGTATGTCGATGCCGGCTGGCCTTCGCTGTCGTGCGATCCGGAATACGGTGGCCAGGGCTTGCCGCTGGTATTGAACAACTCGTTTTATGAAATGGTCAATTCCGCCAACCAGGCATGGACCATGTATCCGGGCCTGAGCCATGGCGCGTATGAGTGCCTGATGGCGCACGGCACGCCGGAGCAAAAGCAGACCTATCTGTCGAAACTGGTGTCGGGCGAGTGGACCGGCACCATGTGCCTGACCGAAGCGCATTGCGGCACCGACCTCGGACTGCTACGCACCAAGGCAGAACCGCAAGCCGATGGCTCGTACAAGATCACCGGCGGCAAGATTTTCATTTCAGCCGGCGAACATGACATGTCGGCCAACATCATTCACCTGGTGCTGGCGCGCCTGCCGGATGCGCCGGTCGGCACCAAGGGCATTTCATTGTTCCTGGTGCCGAAATTCCTGCCGAATGCCGATGGCTCGGTGGGTGCGCGCAATGGCATCGCAGTCGGCGCAATCGAGGAAAAAATGGGTATCCATGGCAACTCGACTTGCCAGATGAATCTGGATAGCGCCACCGGCTGGCTGATCGGCGAGCCGAACAAGGGC
Source organism: Paucimonas sp. (assembly GCA_036675285.1). Classification (GTDB taxonomy): domain Bacteria; phylum Pseudomonadota; class Gammaproteobacteria; order Burkholderiales; family Burkholderiaceae_D; genus Paucimonas. The sequence continues at coordinate 23,431 of JAKFFK010000102.1, forward strand.
TTGAATGCGATGTTCGTGATGATGAATGCCGCGCGCCTCGGCGTCGGCATGCAGTCGCTCGGTTTGACCGAAGTCGCGTACCAGAACGCGGTGGTGTATGCGAAGGACCGGCTGCAGATGCGCAGTCTGTCGGGGCCGAAAGCGCCGGACAAGCCGGCCGACCCGATCATTGTGCATCCGGATGTGCGCCGCATGCTGCTCACCGCAAAAGCCTATGCGGAAGGTGGCCGCGCCTTCAGTTCGTATGTCGCGCTGATGATCGACAAGGAATTGCACCACCCGGATGAAGAAGTCAGGAAAGATGCCGCTGACCAGGTGGCGCTGTTGACGCCGATCGTGAAAGCCTTTTTGACCGACAATGGTTTCACCGCTGCAACCGAGGCAATGCAAGTCTATGGCGGCCATGGCTATATCGCCGAATGGGGCATGGAACAATATGTGCGCGATGCGCGCATCAACATGATTTATGAAGGCACCAATACCATTCAGTCGCTGGATTTGTTGGGCCGCAAGGTGCTGATGGATAACGGCGCCAAGCTACGCAAGTTCGGTGCGCAAATCCAGGCCTTTGTCGAAGACAATGGCACCGATGAAGCGATGAGTGAATTCATCACGCCATTGGCTGATATCGGCGACAAGGTCACCAAACTGACCATGGAAATCGGCATGAAGGCATTCCAGAATCCGGACGAAGTAGGTGCGGCTGCAGTGCCGTACCTGCGGGTGGTCGGGCACCTGGTGTATGCTTATTTCTTTGCTCGCATGGCCAAGATTGCGCTGGAAAAGCAAGACTCGGGCGATGTGTTTTACAAGACCAAGCTGGCCACCGCGCGTTTTTATTTCGCGCGCCTGTTGCCCGAGACTGCGATGCTGATCCGGCAGGCGCGTTCCGGTGCGTCCAGCCTGATGGCGCTCGACGCGGATTTGTTTTAACACTGATCTAAGTTGCTCCTCTTGAAGGGGAGAGACATTTACTGAATGAATTTTAAGGATTGATAATGTCAAATTTCATCGTCAAGAAAGTTGCGGTGCTCGGCGCCGGCGTGATGGGCGCGCAAATCGCTGCCCACTGCATCAATGCCAAGGTGCCGGTGGTGCTGTTCGATCTGCCGGCCAAGGAAGGCCCGAAAAACGGCATCGTGTTGCGCGCCATCGACAACCTGAAAAAACTCAGCCCCGCACCGCTCGGCAACAAGGACGATGCGGCGCTGATCCAGGTTGCCAACTATGAAGACAACCTTGAATTGCTGCAGGGCTGCGACCTGATCATTGAAGCGATCGCCGAACGCATGGATTGGAAGCATGACCTGTACAAGAAGGTCGCGCCGCATATCGCGCCGAACGCGATTTTTGCGTCGAACACGTCCGGGCTGTCGATCACCGCGCTGTCGGAAGGCTTCGACGCCAACTTGAAGGCGCGCTTTTGCGGCGTGCACTTCTTCAACCCGCCGCGTTACATGCACCTGGTCGAACTGATCCCGACCGCCGCCACCGAAGCGCACATCCTCGATCAGCTCGAAGGTTTTCTGACCACCACGCTCGGCAAGGGCGTGGTGCGGGCGATCGATACGCCGAACTTCATCGCCAACCGGGTCGGCGTGTTCGGCATGCTGGCCACCATCCATGAAGCGGAAAAATTCGGCCTGTCGTATGACGTGGTCGACGACCTGACCGGCGCCAAGCTGGGCCGCGCCAAGTCCGGCACTTTCCGCACTGCCGACGTAGTCGGCCTGGACACCATGGGCCATGTGATCAAGACCATGCAGGACACGCTGAAGGACGATCCGTTCTACAGCGTCTACGCGACACCGCCGGTGCTGGCCAAGCTGGTCGCCGCCGGCGCGCTGGGCCAGAAGAGCGGCGCCGGTTTTTACAAGAAGGTCGGCAAGGATATCCTGCGCCTCGATCCGGCCAAGGGCGACTATGTGGCAGGCGGCGGCAAGGCCGACGAGATCATCGGCCGCATCCTGAAGGAAAAGGACCCGGTCAAGAAAATGAAGGCGCTGCGCGAATCGACCAATCCGCAGGGACAGTTCCTGTGGGCGATCTTCCGCGACGCCTTTCATTACATCGCGGTGCATCTGGAATCGGTTGCCGACAATGCGCGCGACATCGACTTTGCGATGCGCTGGGGCTTCGGCTGGAACGTCGGCCCGTTCGAAACCTGGCAGGCATCCGGCTGGCAGCAGGTCGCCGGCTGGGTCAAGGAAGACATTGATGCCGGCAAGGCATTGAGCAGCGCACCGCTGCCGACCTGGGTATTCGACGGCCGCACCGGCGTGCATACGCCGGAAGGTTCGTACTCGGCGAAGAAAAACGCCTACGTGCCGCGTTCGAGCCTGCCGGTCTACCAGCGCCAGGCATTCCGCGCGCCGGTGGTTGGCGAAAACGTCGCCGATGGCAAAACTGCCGGCACTACCTTTTTCGAAGACGATTCGGTGCGCATCTGGCACCAGAACGACGACGTGCTGATCCTTTCGTTCAAGACCAAGATGCATGTGATCGGCCCGGGCGTAATCGACGGCATGAGCAAGGCACTGGCCGAGGCGGAAAAGAATTACAAGGGCCTGGTGATCTGGCATGCCGATGCCGCGGAAGGCGGGCCATTCTCGGCCGGCGCCGATCTGCAATCGATGCTGCCATTGTTCATGTCGGGCGGCGTGAAAGCCATCGAGCCGGAAGTCTCGCGCCTGCAAAATGCGCATATGGCATTGAAATACGCCAATGTGCCAGTGGTGGTGGCGGTGGCCGGACTGGCGCTGGGCGGCGGCTGCGAACTGCTGATGCACGCGGCCCGGCGGGTCGCCTCGATCGAGTCGTATATCGGCCTGGTCGAAGTCGGCGTTGGCTTGATTCCGGGCGGCGGCGGCCTGAAGGAAATCGCCGTGCGCGCAGCAGCACAGGCCAAGGGCACCGATATCCTGCAATTCCTGAAAGATACCTACATGAGTGCGGCCACCGCGGCGGTATCGAAGTCGGCGCTGGAAGCGCAAAAAATGGGTTATCTGTCGGCCAACGACGTGATCGTGTTCAACCCGTATGAATTGCTGCATGTGGCCAAGGTCGAGGCGCGCGCGCTGTTCGATGCCGGTTACCGTGCGCCGATGGCTGCGCCAGTGCCGGTCACCGGGCGTTATGGCAGCACCACCATTACCGCGCAGCTGGTCAACATGCGCGATGGCGGCTTCATCTCGGCGCATGACTACAAGCTGGGCGCGATGATTGCGGACGTGGTGGCTGGCGGCGATATCGAGCCGGGCAGCCTGGTCAATGAGCAATGGCTGCTCGACCTGGAACGCAAGAGCTTCATGGAACTGCTCAACCATCCGAAAACGCAGGAACGGATCATGGGCATGATGCAGACCGGCAAGCCGGTGCGAAATTAATTTATTGCGGGACAGAGTTAAGCGTAGCGGTACTCTGTCCCCAACTAACTAGAGCACTGCGGGACAGAGTCAAGCGCCGCGTACTCTGTCCTCAACATTTCAGCAGGAGTTATAAATGACCAAGCAAATTCAAGAAGTGTATATCGTCGCCGCCACCCGCACCCCGATCGGCAAGGCGCCGCGCGGCATGTTTAAAAATGTCCGTCCGGACGACCTGCTGGTGCGCGCGATCCAGGCGGCGGTGGCGCAAGTGCCGAACCTCGATCCGAAGCTGATCGAGGATGCTGTGGTCGGCTGTGCCTTTCCGGAAGCCGAGCAGGGCATGAATTTCGCGCGCATGGGCGTGCTGCTGGCCGGCTTGCCGTACACGGTGGGCGGCATCACGGTCAACCGCTATTGCGCGTCGGGCCTGTCGGCGATTGCCATTGCCGCCGACCGCATCCGGGTTGGCCAGGCCGACGTGATGATCGCCGCCGGCGCCGAATCGATGTCGATGGTGCCGATGATGGGCCATCATCCATCGATGAACGCGCTGGTGCTGAAGGATGAGAATGTCGGCATGGCGTATGGTATGGGCATCACAGCCGAGAAAGTCGCGCAGCAATGGAAAGTTTCGCGCGAAGCGCAGGATGAATTTGCACTGAATTCGCACAAAAAAGCGATCGCGGCGCAGCAGAGCGGCGAATTCAAGGACGAGACCAGCCCGGTTGAGATCGTCGAGAAATTCCCCGATCTGGCCAGCGGCCAGGTCGATATCAAAACCCGCACCGCCAGCCAGGACGAAGGTCCGCGCGCCGACAGCAGCGCCGAAGCGCTGGCCAAGCTGAAACCGGTGTTCGCCGCCAAGGGTTCGGTCACGGCCGGCAACAGCTCGCAAATGTCGGATGGCGCCGGCGCGCTGATCCTGGTCAGCGAAAAAATCCTCAAGCAATTCAACCTGACGCCGCTGGCAAAATTCAGCTCGTTTGCGATTCGCGGCGTGCCGCCGGAAATCATGGGGATCGGTCCGAAGGAAGCGGTGCCGCTGGCCTTGCGCGCTGCCGGCATCACCCAGGACCAGCTCGACTGGATCGAGTTGAACGAGGCGTTTGCCGCGCAAGCGCTGGCGGTGATCGGCGACCTGGGGCTGGATCCATCAAAGGTCAATCCGCTGGGCGGCGCCATTGCCCTCGGCCATCCACTCGGTGCCACCGGCGCCATCCGCGCTGCTACGGTCGTGCACGGCTTGCGTCGCCGTAATCTCAAGTACGGCATGGTCACCATGTGCGTGGGCACCGGCATGGGTGCGGCTGGCGTGTTCGAACGGGTTTGATGCCATGGAAATTTTAAGCAGCAGCGTCGATGGCGTTTGCACCATCCAGTTCAACCGTCCGACGAAAAGGAATGCGTTCACGGCCGCGATGTACCAGGCCATGACCGACGCCCTCAATGAAGCCGAGCGCGACGCCTCCGTGCGGGCCATTCTCTTCACGGGCAATGCGGATGCATTCACGGCCGGCAACGACCTGGAAGATTTTGTGAAAGCGCCGCCGACCAGTCCGGACGCCCCGGTATTTCGCTTCATGCAAGCCGTCACCGATGCCCGCAAGCCGCTGGTGGCAGCGGTGGCCGGCAATGCCGTGGGCATCGGCACCACGCTACTGCTGCATTGCGAGCTGGTGTATGCCGCCGACAATGCCAAATTCGCGCTGCCGTTTTCCAAACTGGGCCTGTGCCCGGAATTTGCGTCCAGCTTCTTGCTGCCGCAACTTGCCGGCTACCAGCGCGCAGCCGAAGCGCTGTTGCTGGGCGAAGCTTTCGGCGCCGAAGAAGCGTACGACATGGGCCTGGTCAACCGGGTATTACCCAAGGATGAGTTGCTGGCGTTTGCACAGGCGCAGGCCGGCAAGCTGGCAGCACTGCCCGCAGCCTCGGTGCGCGTTACTAAGCGCCTGATGAAGGCGCAGCAGCAGGCGGTGGTCACAGCGCAGATGGCGGAAGAAATCCGCGATTTTGCCGCCATGTTGCCGGCGCCGGCAGCACGCGAAGCGGTGGCGGCTTTCCTGGAAAAGAGAAATCCGGATTTTCGCAATCTGCCGGAGTCCTGAGGCGGAAAATGCGGCTGCCCGCTGACAGTGAACTCGACTGCACCGCAAATGCAGGTAGATGTATAAGATTCTTGCGAGGTCATGATCCGTTCTTTCAAAGTGGTTATGAATAATGACTTTGCAAGCCGGCCTGGTAATCCCGGCAGGGACGGGGCTTTCATCGATCGATATTGCGGACAGGTGCAGCCGGCGTGCGCCGCACTTGCAACTCAAAAATATCCGGCCGCGCGTAGTGACCGGTAACGTCCAGCGTCCGGCGTGCCGGTGCAACGCGCGCAACATCGATATCGGCGTACAGGATGCCCTCTTCGCGGCGCATCGGTCCCGCAACAATTTTTCCTTGCGGATCGACCACCACCGAATCACCATCGTTGATCCATTCATCGGGATTAGGGAATAGCTGGGTGCGACCAGGAAAATCGTCCGGGATGTCGCTGGCGCGTAACAAAGTGCCGCTGCCCAGTACCCAGCAGCGGCCTTCCAGCGCGATGTGGCGCATGGTGCAAAGCCAGCTCTCGCCGTTGTCATAAGTGGGCGCGATATAAATTTCCACCCCTTGTTCGTAGAGGGTATAGCGCGCCAGCGGCATGTAGTTTTCCCAGCAAATGAGGGTGCCGATGCGGCCAGCCGGCGTATCGACAGTGCGCAGGCCGCTGCCATCGCCGAAGCCGTGCACCATGCGTTCCGGGTTGGTGGGCATCAGTTTGCGGTGACGGTTGCGCACTTCACCATCGTTGCCGATGACGACGACGCTGTTGTAGATGGTGCCGCCGCTATGGCGTCGGTCGCATTCATTGATACCGCATACGACCGTGACGTCATGGCGTTGGGCCGCTTCGCACAGTGGTTTCAAGTCGCCGTTTGCAATATCGACGGCATTGGCCAGTAGCCGCGCATGCAATTGGCCGATCAGGGCGCCGTCCTTTCCCGCGGCAAGCCGCCATATCCATGACGGATAGCCGGGAATGAACGACTCTGGCAAGACAATCAGTGCAGCGCCGGCGGCAGCGGCCTGGTCGATTGATTCCACCGCGCGCGCAATCGTTGCACTGCGATCGAGAAGCACTGGCGGACGTTGAATGATGGCAATCTTGGTCATGGCGTTATCCTTGCAAGGTTGGGGTGTTTGAAGACATCAAGGTGCGCTTGACGGAGGCCCGTGTCCAGTCCAGAATCTGAAGCGTTTCTTACGGAGGCGCCGCCATGGATGAGAGTTATGGACAATTCTGCACAGTCGCGCGCGGCGCCGAGGCGCTGTGCGAGCGTTGGACGCCCTTGGTCGTGCGCGAACTGCTGTGCGGCAGCAAACGCTTTAATGACTTGCATCGCGGCGTGCCGCGCATGTCAACCAGTTTGCTGGCGCAGCGGCTGCGCCACCTCGAAGAAATAGGGGTGGTACAGCGGACAGCGGCAGGCAAGGTATGGGAATATGGCCTGACCGAAGCTGGCGAGCAATTACGTCCCATCATCATGGCGCTGGGCCACTGGGGCGCCCGCTGGATTGGCAGCCGCCTTCGGGACGATCAGCTCGATGCCGGGCTGCTGATGTGGGATATACGGCGTTTCGCACGCATTGAGCAATTTCCGCCGCAGCCGGTGGTGATTCAATTCAAGTTTCGCGATGCCCGCTCCGGCGAGCGTGAATGGTGGCTAGTGGTCGAGCTGGGGCAGGCAGACTTGTGCCGGGACGATCCGGGGCGGGAACTGACCCTCATTGTGGATTCCACTGTGCGCGCACTGACTGAAGTATGGACAGGCGACCGCACGCCGAAAGAAGTGTCGCATGCAAAGGAGCTGCGAGTGGACGGCGCCGAGCAAGATGCGCAAAACCTGTGGCGATGGCTGGGGACGAGCGCTTTTGCCGGCACCAGGCATGCTGCGCGATCGCATCCGCCGCTATCGGCAAAAGCATCCATCGTTGCGAAATAATCCCGGCAAGGAAATGAATGAAAGATTTATAGAGGCGCGCTTGACGGCCAAGCTAACTTGTTAAGAACGTCTAACATAATGAAAAAATTGTCATAGCAGTTTGCGGATTTTTTGTCGCAAGGCGCTATGGCAAGCGCACTGGATAATGATGAGCTATGGGATATCATCCAGCCTCTATTACTAGTCAAGCGACAACGCAAAACGCATCCAAGCTCATACTTTTGATGTGGAAGACATGTCTCAAGCGCTTGGGTTCGCTTCAGGCAAGTTCGATTTTGATGCAATGAAAATATATGAAATATGAAAATCAAAATTTGAGGTTGACTTAGAGCACCATCTCTCTTGCCATTCCAAGCAGCTTCAATTGCTTCGGCAAGCAAATATTTTTCAAGTCGTAGTTTTCTATAATGGTGCGACGTGCATTGCATCGAATGGCGTCATATTGATTTTTATTTCCCAAAACCTCAATGACGAGGCGGGCGATTTCATCTGGCGAGAAAAAATCCACCAATAAACCGTTTTCTTTGTCTCTTAGGACTTCTTCCACTGGGGACGTTCTGGATCCAACGATCAGGCAACCTGCGGACATGGCTTCGAGCATGGACCACGACAGCACGAATGGATAAGTCAGATACACATGGGCCGACGATATCTGCAGGGCGCTGAGATAAGTCGAATACGGCACCTTGCCCAAGAAGTGCACACGCTGCAAATCGATGGCATCACCTAATTCCGCCAGCATCTGTTCACGGAAAGTCTGCCCATTGGGTAGGCCCGGCCCGTAACTGGTGCCGTCACCGCCAATGACAACTACTTGCGCATTGGGCCGTTGTTGCAGGATTGCCGGCAGGCTGCGCATGAAATTGGGAAAGCCGCGATACGGCTCCAGATTGCGCGCTACATACGTCACCACTTCGTCATCGCTGGTAAGTTCGACCTCGCTGCCGGGAATGGGTAACCGCGCATGCGGGTTCGGCGCCACGATGGCCGTATCAATGCCTTCATGCACGACTTGCAGCATTGAGTGATACCGCTGCGGATAGCGGGATTTTTGCCATTGGGTCGGACACTGGCCCAGATCGGCCGAATCCAGCGCCAGCAAATTGCCGATATTCTTGGTGCGTACGCGCGGCATCGTGTCGAAGTTCATCTGCTGAGTTGAGTCGAAACCGACATCGGCGCCCTGTGCCCGATAAAAGAATTCGAAGTAACCGACCAGCGGTATGTTGGGAAAGACATCCTTCACATACCAGATTTCGCCCCAGCCATTGTGGCCAAAAATCACGTCCGGCACAAAGCCCGACTTCTTCAAGTCCAGCGCAGCGCGTGCCACTGCCTGGGCGTTCAGTATGCCGGCTTCCGTGTCTTTCAAATAATGATGGATGTTGCTTGTCACCGGACGGCTTGGCTGGTAGACGACCTTTGTCACACCCGGCAATGAGGCATCGCGCCGTTGGGTAATGAACACGACCTGGTTGGCTGGATCAGCACCCAAATAGCGTGCCAAATGGAGATATTGCCCGGGAAAATTTTGATGGATGAATAAGACTTTCATGAGGACCGCACTCTACACGATCTTTTCTTCCCAGAAAACAGCTTGGATTCTGTTGGCGAAGGACTGGATGAACCAAGAGATGAGGACGATGAGATGCAATAAATGGCAGTAAAAATGTAAATTATTGAAAAGCCCGTTCTCCATATAAAGACACAATCGTTGATGGTTAAGGCTTTGCGATGCATTAACGCCTCCAAACGCGCCATCAATATAAGTCTGCTCCCATGAATATGGGATTGTTTATAAGTTAATTTTCCTGTAGTTTCTGCTTGCTAAAAATAAATTCAAATTAAGCAACTATTTTGATGGTGACAGGGGAGCGGCATGCAGTACCAATTACTGAACCAGAGTGCTTTTTTGTGGGCACTGCAGGGCATCTGCTCATTGCATCGCAAGCCTTTCTCCGTCGACTTGGCACAGCAGCAGTTGGCCGCTCCCTATACCGTCGAAGCCATGTTGCGTGCATTGCCGGCCTATGGTTTTGATGCAACGCTACGCAAAACCAAGGCAAATAAGCTTCACAAGGAATCCTTTCCGCTGATCGCCTGGCTTGCAGCCAAGCCAGCATTGCAAGAGTCTGACGCCACTACCGAGCTAGCGGGCGACACGCATTCCAAGTCGCCTTTGCCGGCGCAAGCCGTACCAGCCCTGATCCTGCAAGCCGATGCGGCCAATGTGTTGGTGATCGAACCGGACGACGATTCGCCCCGCACGCTTACCCTACTAGATTTCAGTACACGCTATCAGGGCCACATCACCCGCATCGCGCCAAAGGCCGAGCTGGCCACCGACCCCGACAGCGAAGCGCAAGCGCGCCAGTTGCGCAAGTTTGGCTTTTCCTGGTTCGTGCCCGAATTACTCAAGTACAAAAAGCTGTGGCAAGAAGTGTTGCTGGCTTCTCTTGTCATTCAGCTGATCGCCTTGGCCACGCCCTTGTTCACCCAAACCATTATTGACAAGGTTGTAGTGCACCGTACCCAAAGCACGCTGATCGTCATTGCGATTGGCATGGCAGTTTTTACGCTGTTTTCAGCTGGCCTGTCCTGGCTGCGCCAATACCTGGTGCTGCATACCGGCAACCGGGTCGATGCGGTACTCGGCTCGTCCGTCTTCGAGCGCCTGTTCAAGCTGCCGCCGATGTATTTCCAGCATCGCCCAACCGGCGTCATCGCCGCCCGCTTGCAGGGCGTGGAAACCATCCGCGAATTCGTTGCCAGCGCCGCAGTCACCCTGATCCTGGATTGCCCCTTCCTGCTGATTTTTGTCGCCATCATGTTTTATTACAGCGTGACCCTGACGCTGATCGTGCTGGCGATCCTGTCCGTCATTGTCGTCATGAGCCTGGTCGTCGCTCCCTTGTTCCAGACAAGATTGCAGGAACAGTTTCTATTGGGCGCCCGCAACCAGGCGTTCCTGACTGAATACGTGATGGGGATGGAAACCGTCAAATCGCTGCAGTTCGAGCCGCAATTGAATAGTAAATACAGCGGTTACCTGGCCAGCTACTTGTCTGCCAGTTTTGCCACCAAACAGCTGGGCAATACCTACAACACCGTTGCCAATGCGCTGGAACAAAGCATGAGCCTGCTGATTCTGGGCATCGGCGCCTGGACCGTCATGCATTCGGCTGAATTCACTATCGGCATGCTGGTCGCCTTTCAAATGTTTTCCAGCAGGCTGTCGCAACCGATGCTGCGTCTGGTTGGACTCTGGCAGCAATTCCAGCAAGCCAAGCTGTCGGTGGATCGATTGGGGGACTTGATGAATGCGCCGATGGA
>JAKFFK010000092.1:0-6976 GCA_036675285.1 Paucimonas sp.
AATAGGGGCTGGATTATTTCCCATAGCTCATCATCAACCAGTTCGTGTGCCATATCGTCTCGCCACAAAAAACATCAGCAAACTGATATGACAACTTTTTACTCATTTTGTTAGACGCTCTTAGGTAAGCTTGCCTCACTAAGCGCCACCGCGCCAAGCTGGCTGACGCCCGGCGACGATTGGTTAATTTCAAGCATTCCTGCCGCAGCCTGTCCGCACACCTTTACCCGGGAACGCCGGTATAGAACTACGAGTCAAATACTGCGAGTTGCCGCTCAATGAGGCAGCCTGACCTACATGACCGCCAAATTATCTACCGAAGAACAGCTGCGCTTAGCCGACTTATTGCAATACAGCATTCTTGATACTGCTCCCGAGGCAGAATTCGACGAATTCACTACGCTCGCCTCCGGCTTTTGCGAAACGCCGATCGCCATCATCACATTACTTGATGAAAAGCGACAATGGTTTAAATCACGTATCGGCCTGGCAGTCAGTGAAACGCCGCGCGCGGTTGCCTTTTGCGACCATACGGTTGCCAGCCGCGATCTTTATGTTGTGCAAGATGCGCTGCAAGACCCGAAGTTTTGCAACAACCCATTGGTGCTGGGAACGCCCAACATCCGGTTTTATGCGGGTGCGCCCCTGATCACGCCGCAAGGCTATGTGATCGGCACGCTGTCGGTCATCGATACCGTGCCGCGCCAGTTGACGGCGCAACAGGTGCAGGCACTGCGCATTCTCAGCCGCCACGTGGTGATTTTGCTGGAATTGCGAAAGAATATCGCCACCCTGAAGCAGACCGTCACCAATCTCAACCGCGCGGAAAAAGAACTCAAGCAAAGCCAGTCGGAACTCGAATCGCGGGTCGATGAGCGCAGCGCGACACTGGCCAAAACCAATGCGACGCTGCGTCATGAAGTGGGCGAGCGGATCAAGGAAAGAAACCTGTCGGATGCACTGATCAACAGCCTGCCAGGAATATTTTATGTGTTCGATGAGAATGGGCGCTTCCTGCGCTGGAATGACAACTTTGTACAGGTCACCGGCTACACCGATGAAGAGATCCTGCAGGCGCAACCGCTGGATTTTTTCGGGAAAGCCGAAGACAGGCAATCGGTGTCCGACAAACTTCAGGATGCCTTTGCTCACGGTCACGCGCTGGTGGAAGCAACGCTGCATGTCAAGGATGGCCGCGACATCCCATACCTGTTCAACGCAGTACGCGTGCAGGTCGGCGACGCCACCGGCCTGTGCGGCATGGGCATCGACATCACCGAGCGCAAACTGTTCGAAGAATCGCTGCAGGAAGCCGAAGAACGCTACCGGCGCCTGATCGAGCTGTCGCCGGACGCAATTTTCGTGATGAAAAATGACCGCTGCATCTTTGCCAACAAGGCTGGCCTGCAGCTGCTGGGTGCCGAAACGCCGGAGCAACTGGCTGAAAAGTCGATCCTGGATTTAGTTCATCCGGACCACCGCCAGGAAGTCATGCAACGCATTCACCGCCTCGAACAGCATGGCCAGCCTGTGGGGCGACTGGAACAAAAATTCATGCAGCTCGACGGCACCGTGATCGATGTCGAAGTGGCCGCAGCGCCCTTCATTGACCGCGGCGAGCCGGCGCGCCTGCTGGTGGCGCGCGACATTACCGAGTCCAAGCGCCACAAGCAGCAGCTGGAACACCAGGCCAGCTTCGATGATCTGACCCAGCTGGCAAACCGTTTTCTGCTGAGCGACCGCATCCGGCAGGCCATGGCCTATGCCGACCGCAGCCAGGCGATGGTGATCGTCGCCTTCATCGACCTGGATAATTTCAAGCTGATCAACGACACGCTTGGCCATGACATTGGTGATCAACTGTTGGTGGCGGTGGCCGAGCGCCTGAAAAAATGTGTGCGCGACGGCGATACGGTGGCGCGCTATGGTGGGGATGAATTCGCGCTGGTGCTGTACAACCATAATGATGAAGAAGCGATCGGCTGCTGGATTGGCCGCTTGCTGGAACAGATTTCGCAGCCCTTTACCGTCTCCGAGCACCAGTTGTTTGTCACGTGCTCGATTGGGCTGAGCGTCTATCCGCGCGATGGCGGCGATGTGCAGACCCTGCTCAAGCATGCCGACGCCGCCATGTATCAGGCCAAGGCCTGTGGCTGCAATCAGTTCCAGTTTTTCATCCCGAGCATGAACCAGCGCATCCGCGAGCGCTTCACGATGGAATCCAAGCTGCGCGGTGCGCTCGAGCGCAGGGAATTTTTACTGCACTACCAGCCGCAGGTCGACTTGGCCAGCGGCGAAGTGATCGGCACCGAAGCGCTGATTCGCTGGCTCGACCCCGAACTCGGCCTGCAGTCGCCTTTGAGTTTCATTCCGGTTGCCGAAGAAACCGGCTTGATCGTGCCGATCGGACAATGGGTGCTGGAACAGGCTTGCCAGCACAACAAACAGCTTCAGGATGCCGGCTTCGCCGACTTGTCGGTGTCGGTCAACCTTTCTCCGCGCCAGTTTGTGCCCAACATCCTGATCAATTCGATACAGGCAGCCCTCGATCATTCAGGCATGGCGGCCGCGTCACTGAAACTGGAAGTCACCGAAAGCACCGTGATGAAGCGTCCGGATGAAGCCGAAGCGATTCTGCAGGAATTAAAACGCATGGGTGTGCAGCTGGCGATCGACGACTTCGGGATCGGCTACTCGAGCCTGAGCTATCTGAAGCGCTTTCCGGTGGACCAGTTGAAGATCGATCAATCGTTTGTACAGCGGGTGGCGGACGATCCGAACGATGCGGCGATCACGCAGGCCGTGATTTCACTTGGCCACAGCCTGAGCCTGACAGTGGTGGCTGAAGGAGTCTGCAGCGAAGGGCAGATGGACTTTCTGCGCCAGCATGCCTGCGATGAAATACAGGGTAATTATTTTTGCAAGGCGGTGCCGTTCGACCAGTTGCAGCAGTTGCTCGTCAGCCGGCGTGGGCCAGCGCCGCAGTAGATGGCGCAACCGCAATTGGCGTGCCGTTTCCTTGATTTTTTCCGGATCGTTTTCTCGGTTTTTTTAGGGTGATTTTTCAGCGACAAGTTCAACCACAAGCTCAACGAGTGGTATCGAACGGCGTGCGGGTTGGCTGCATGCTGAACTGGGTACTGATCAGGGCAGTCGAACCGCTCCACAGCCGCGCCCAGCCCGGCGGCCACGGCAAGGCCGGGCCATTGTATTCGGGCACACCACGCCGCACCGGAATCACCGGCAGCGCCGCAGGCGCCGGGCCATTGCGGCTGTCCCATCCCAGCGTGAATGAATAATCCGGCAACAAGGCCTGGCATACGCGCTCGAACCAGTCGGTATGGTCTTCATCGCGTCCCAGTGCCTGCGCCAGACCGTGCGGATCGAACTTTGCCAGCGTCCGCACCAATTGTGTACTCGACTCGCCCGGCGTATCGCCCCAACCCATCACTGGATTGAAATTGTAATCGGCGCCTGAGCCATACCAGCCTTCGCGCCAGGGGCGTTCCATCCAGTTGCGCTGGCCTGTAAACAAATGCCAGCGCCAGTGCAGGCCGGATGGCCGCGGCCAGCTGTACAGGTACAGGCGCTGGTAGCCGGCGCGATGCAATTCGCGCACCATCGCCATCAGCCGCGCATGCGGCATGCGATCGGGCGGGCGACGCCGAAACAGGATCGGCTCGCCATCGGCATGCTGGACTTCGTCGGAGCCCAGATTCAGGTCCAGCGTACGCACTTCGCTGCCAAAGCGCGCCGCAATCCAGCCGGTCAGCAAATTGACAGACGTGATCACGCCATAGCCGCGATGGCGGTGAAAGATAACGGTGCCGGGCGCTACAGGTTTCATCGGTCGAAAAGGAAAAATAATCGTAATAAGTGTAGCGGGATTGGCGCAATTGATGAAGCAGGATTTCATCGACCCCGGTTCTGCGCGCAAGTTTGTTCTGACTATGCAACAGAAGCAGAAGTTCGCAAACCAGCGATGAAGTTGCGGTGTTCATTGCTGCATAGACGCGCCGCCTGAGTGGCAGCGCTGCCGCTGTTATCAAAAAATATTTGTTTCTTGCCAAGGCAGCGCTTGCCCGGTTTGCCATCCGCGTTATGATGTACTTTTAGCCCGTGTTATTTTTTGATTATCTTCCTGCCCATGACCTTACGCATACTCGCCACCGGCGGCACTTTCGACAAGCACTATGACGAACTTGCTGGCCAACTGACGTTCGCCGCCAGCCATCTGCCCGACGCCATCCGGCGCGCGCGCATCACGGCGCCGGTGGCGCTCGAGTTGTTGCCCTTGCTTGATTCGCTCGACATGCAAGACAGCGACCGCCAGCGCATACTTGCGTCTTGCCAGTCTGCCAATGAGCCCGCCATCGTCATCATCCACGGCACCGACACCATGCGCGAAACGGCGCAGGTGCTGGGTGCAGCGCAGTTGGGCAAGACGATCGTTTTGACTGGCGCGATGATTCCGTATGCGATTGCCGGGTCGGACGCCTTGTTCAATTTCGGCTTTGCCGTGGGTGTGGCGCAAACCCTGCCGGCCGGCGTGTATGTTGCAATGAATGGCCAAGTGTTTGCATGGGATCGGGTGCAAAAAAATCGCGGTGCCGGCGTGTTTGAAGCAAGCTGAGCAAGTCAGCCGATCAACGCCACGCGCTCACTTCTTCCAAGCCGCTTTGACGCGCTGCGCCAGACGAAACAGCGGCCCGATCAGCATCACCAGTGCCGCCATGCGCGTGACATGAAAGGCGGTCACGATCGGCACGCCCAGCTGCAAGGTCTTGGCGGTCAAACTCATTTCGGCAATGCCGCCGGGTGAAGTTGCCAGGATGGCCGTAGCGACATGCATGCCGCTCAATTGCGCCAGTCCCCAGCCGAATCCGGCCGCCAGCAGGATGGCCGACAACGCGCAGATTGCCACGCTGCCGAGGTAGCGTGGCGCGGCGTGCAGGAATGCCGGCGTGAAGCGGGTGCCCAGCGAAATGCCGATGAATAGCTGCCCCCAGTTCACAATCCATTCCGGCACAGCCGACAGGCTAATGCCCGATGCGGTCAGCCCAATCGCCACTGCCAGCGGACCGATCACCCAGGCATTGGGCCACTTCAGGCGCGCCAGCAGCCAGGCGCCGACGCAGGTCGCCAGCACCAGCAGCAGCAATCCGGAATAGTCGACTACGCGCGCGGCCGGCGCATACGCATCCACCCCGTGCACGCCGGAAAATTGCAAACCGAATGGAATGATCGCCACCACCAGCATGATGCGCAGGCTGTGCGCTGCCGCGACCCGTTCCACGACAGCGCCATGGCGCTCGCCCTGGTTGGCCATCTCGGAAGCACCGCCAATGGCCATCGCAAAAAACGCGGTGGTCCGGTCGGTGCCCGACAAGCGATGCAGCAACCAGCCGCCGGCCACGCCCAGTCCCAGCGCAAACACCACTGCCAGCGCGATCAAGCCGACATAGGTGCCCAGAATCTGCAACACGGCTGGCGTGAAATACAGCCCCAGCACAGTGCCGATCACCCATTGCCCGGCTTGGCGCAACGGCACCGGACACACTAGACCGACGCCGAGTACGCGCGCGCCGGCGCTGGCAAACAATGGGCCGATCATCCATGGCAGCGGCGTGCCGATCCAGGTGCACAACAGCGCAGCAGCCCAGGCCAGCGCCAGCGTCAGAAAAATTGCACGCAGGGCGGCGAACGAAGCGTGCGGCAATAGAGTCATAAACAATACAGTCAATGAAAAACAGCAACATATGGCTGGCAAACAATTACCAGTCTGAAACTTCGGAGGAGTGTAACGTGCCTGATTTCTATTGTGTGCATTCGCTGTAGTGAGCAGACAGCAAAAAATTCCCTGTTTCAAATAAAGCTTCAAGCATGTGCCTGTGTGTAATACGCATCCAATGCGCGACAGCGCACGGTGCATTCTTTTTGTTTCACTTAATATAGTTTCCTTCCTACTTCATCATCATTTTTATGCATCGTCTACAGCCTGTATTGTCTTCATTTGCGTCGATTTGCGTTGCCATTTTATTGACCGCCTGCGGCGGTGGCGGTGGCGAAAGTGCAGCTGAACCTGGCCGCGACAATACCGCCAATGATTTATCCAGCAATACCCAGGCCACTACCGTTACGGAAGCAGGAGCGCCATCGGCAACCGGAGATATGGCGACCGATGGCCTCAACTGGACCAATTTCCGGCGCCAGCAGCTGGGCCTGGTTGCATTGGTCCGCAATAGCCAACTCGATACGGCCGCACAAGGCCATTCGGATTACCAGAAAGCCAATAATCAAATCAGCCACGAGCAAACGCCGGGCGCGCCCGGCTTTACCGGGGCAACCATGGCCGAACGCCTGGCGGCTGCCGGCTATGTGCTGACCGCGCCATATGCGTATGGCGAAGTGATTGCAGCCAGTGGCAACCCATCCGGCGCCAATGCCGCCGAAGACTTGATTACCGCGATTTATCACCGCTTCGTCATGTTCGAGCCAAAATTCCGGGAAGCTGGCGCAGGGTCGGCGGCAGCTTCTGCCAGCTATCACTATTTCACGCTCAACCTTGCAAGCAATCAGGGATTAGGAGCAGGCATAGGGCCAGGCCAGTTCGTTACCTACCCGATGGCGAATCAGCAGAATGTGGCGACGGTTTTTTATAGCGATTATGAAACGCCGGATCCGGTCGGCGACCGCAATGAAGTCGGTTACCCGGTCAGCATCCACGCCGACATCACGGCCAGCGTCGCAGTGCAAAGTTTCACCATTGCCCCGCGCGGTGCGGCCGTATTGCCGGCAAAGTTACTAAGCCACGCCACCGACGGCAACACCGCACAATCGGTGGCGGCCATCGTGCCGCTGTCAGTGCTGACAGCCAATACCACCTATGACGTGCAATTCATCGGCAGCATCGATGGCATTGCCGCAACCCGCGTCTGGTCGTTTACTACCCGCTGACAAATCGGTACGGACTGGC
>JAKFFK010000014.1:0-6971 GCA_036675285.1 Paucimonas sp.
GCTCGCAAACAAATAGCCTAGTGGTTTGATTAAGCGCTTAAGAAGCAATGTCACTTTGAGTTCCCTATTTTTAATGAAGTGAGTTGTCTTGAATGAATGACTCAGGTCAATTTCTTAACATTAAAACACGAAGTTGCTATCAAAGTGGAGTAAAAATTCCTTTCCGCATTAGTTTCATTACGTTCAACAATGCCTCATAGCAATTGTTAACTATCGCAAATTTCCTGCCAGAAATTTCATGCAGGTTTTTTGGCGATTCTCTCTATGAGAAAACCTTGTATATTTCCGAAAAGATTGATTAAAAGATTGTGGAAATGCTGCATCGCTGCATTTCTCGAATTTTACAAAATAGCAATACCCTCGGCTATAATTGCCTTCTGTAACGGATGGTAATCAGCATGACTCGGAGGGTCTGGTATAAACCTCGGCAATTCTGAGCAAAGTGGAGAATCTGGCAAGATGGAGGAATTGGTATCCCAGTTAGTGTCCCTCATTAAAGGGGTCTCGAAATACCGCTGGTATGCGATGGCGATTGCCTGGCTGGTGGTTGTCGCCGGCTGCATATTTGTCTTCAACCTGCGCGATACGTATCAGTCTTCCGCACGGGTTTTTGTTGATACGCAAAGCATACTGAAGCCGCTACTGTCCGGCATGACAAGCATGCCGAATGTGGAACAGCAAGTCTCCATCATGAGCCGCACCTTGTTGAGCCGTCCGAACGTGGAGCGCGTGATTCGCATGGTAGATTTGGATCTCAAGGCCGGCACCGCGAAGGATCAGGAAAAACTCGTGACTGACCTGATTGCCAAAATCAAGATCAGCGGCACGGTCCAGAATGACATCTATACCATCTCCTACTCCGGGGAAAATCCCAAGCTGGTGAAGGACGTGGTGCAATCGCTACTCACGATCTTCGTTGAAGGCAGCTTTGGCGGCAAGAAACGCGACTCGACGAATGCAATTCAGTTTATCGACGAGCAGATCAAATCTTATGAAGAAAAATTGGTAACTGCTGAAAATGCGCTGAAGGATTTCAAGCTGAAAAATATGGGTCTGCTTCCGCGTCAGGGCAGTGACTACAGCACCAAGCTGTTCGAAACCACGGAAAATCTCAGCCAGGCAAGACTGGAATTGCGCGAAGCCGAACAGGCGCGTGACGCGATCAAGCGGGAAATATCTGGCGGCAGCCAAGACAGTCGAAGTGAACCCAGCGCGACCAACGTACTGAATCCGGAAATCGATTCCCGCATCCAGGCATTGAACAAGAATCTGGATGGCTTGCTTTTGCAGTTTACCGAGCAGCATCCGGATATCGTTTCCACCAAACGACTCATTGCCCAGCTCGAAGCGCGCAAAATCGAAGAAGCAAAACAGATCAGGACCGGCGGCGATCCAGGCATCAATTACAGCCCAATGCTGCAGCAACTGAAAGTTTCCTTATCCTCCGCCGAAGCCAGAGCCGCATCCATGCGTGCACGCGTGGATGAATACGCGTCTCGATTAAGCCGATTGAAGGCAATGAGCATGGCCGCGCCTGAAGTCGAATCGCAGCTGGCGCAGCTCAACCGTGACTATCAAGTCAACAAGGAAAATTATGAAAAACTGGTCTCTTCCAGAGAGGCTGCCAAGCTTTCAGGCGATTTAAGTGCCACTACCGAAATGATGACGTTCAGGGTGATCGATCCTCCGACCATGCCATTGACGCCTACCGGTCCAAAGCGGGCCCTGTTGTTTTCCGCGGTCTTTGCAGCAGCACTGCTGGCAGGCATCGCCGGCGCATTCTTAATGAGTAAAATCCGGCCGACCTTCCTGAGCCAGAACGAATTGCGTAATGAAACCGGCTTGCCGATCCTGGGCACGGTTACCATGATTTGGACCGAGCATGAAAAAATGCGGCGCCGCAGACGCTTGCATGCCTTTGGACTGTCATTCGCGACCTTGATCGTTTTATATGGCGGCGTGATGACCTTGATGCTGGTGAAATACTAAGTGAGATGAAGCTCGGCATCCGTAGCAGGGAAACCGGGGTCGGGTAGCAGCACATTGGATTTATGGGGAGTACGCGTGAGCATCATTGAAAAAGCGATTAACAGGCTTGGTCAAGGCAAAGGTGAAATATCGCACCCGCCCAAGGTCGCACCGACAGTTGAAACTGTCCGTGCACCGATCGAACCCGTTGCGCTTCCTGCCAAAGTATCCGGCAATCCGGTTTCAAAGCAAATTGAAATCAACCTCGCAAGACTGCAGCAACTCGGCATGGTCACTCCGGATGGCGGCAGGAGTTCAATTGCCGAAGAATTCCGCTTGATCAAGCGCCCGCTGATTGAAAAAGCATTTGAGCGGAAAGCAGGCAGCCAGGCCAAACACGGCAATTTGATCATGGTGACCAGCTCGCTGCCCGGCGAAGGAAAAACCTTCTGCGCAGTGAATCTGGCGATCAGCATTGCCATGGAAATGGACCACACTGTCTTGCTGGTCGACGCGGATGTGGCGCGCCCGTCACTTCCGCGTGCATTGGGCGTGAAGACCGAAGCCGGATTGATGGATATCCTGCTGGACGACAAACTGGATCTGAGCGACGTCATGCTTAGAACCAATATCGATTCCTTGAGTCTCTTGCCTGCCGGCAGGAGTCACAAGCATGCAACGGAACTGCTGGCTAGCCAGGCAATGAGCAAACTGCTGGATGAGATTGCCAACCGGTACCCTGACCGCATCGTGATTTTTGATTCTCCTCCGGTTCTGTTAACCACCGAATCCCGCGTGCTGGCAAGCCAGATGGGACAGATTGTTGTCGTCGTCGAAGCCGAAAAAACCACGCAACATGCCGTCAAGACGGTGCTCCGCCAGATTGGCGCCGGAACGAATGTCAACCTGCTCTACAACAAGGCCAGAACTTTCGTCGGCGAAGAATATTATGGCCATTACTATAACTAAGCGCACGCATGCCACGACTCCCGCGCTGAAGCAGTCAGCTTCGGCGGTGTCAGCCGTGACCATGGCCACCCTGCTCTTGTCATCCTGGGCTCACGCCGCAGAATGGAAATTCACGCCTACTGTTGAAGTGGCAGAAATTTATACTGACAATCTGCGACTGACACCGCGCGGCATGGAGAACAGTGAATTCATTACCCAGATATCTCCGGGTTTGACCATCGAAGGCACAGGACGTCAGCTGAAAGTCAAGGCCCGCTATGAGATGCAAAATCTGGCCTATACCAAACAGGGCGGCACCAACACCAATCACCAGTTCGCTGGCGACGCCCATGCGGAACTGGCCAAGAACCTTTTTTTTTTAGATGGCAAGGCACAGGTCAGCCAGCAAACCATTTCGCCCTTCGCAGCGCAATCCGACAGCACGGTGAATCTTTCCAATAATCGTACCGAGGTCAGATCCTACAGTCTCAGCCCTTACCTGCAGCACCGTTTTGGCAGCACTGCCTCAACCGAGCTGCGTTACACCCATGATGCGGTGACAACCGATACCGGTGGCTTGCTCGACAACGAGTCTGACGGCATTTTCTTCAGCGTGAATAGCGGCCCGTCCTTTCGAACGCTTGGCTGGGGACTGCATTACAGCCAGCGAAATACCGATTACGACCATGCCAATTCCCTGAAAACGGAAGAAACGGCGGCCAACCTTTACTATCTGCTGACGCCCAGGTTCAAGCTGACCGCAACCGCCGGCTACGAGAAATACAACTATGCGTCACTTGGCGGCGAAAAACCGGAGGGCCGTTTCTGGACAGGCGGTTTTTCCTGGGCGCCAACTGAACGAACCAGTATCGCTGCAAACGCCGGCCACCGTTTTTATGGCAAGACATTTTCACTGCTGGCCAATCATCGCACCCGACGTACTGCCTGGAGCCTCGGCTACAACGATGACATCACGACCAGCCAGGCGCAATATCTGATTCCAGCTACTACCGACACATCGCTTTTTCTCAATGAGTTGTGGCAATCAAGCATTCCCGACCCTGAGACGCGCCAGCAGATCGTCGATAGTTTCATCCTGGACGCCGGGCTGCCAAATACTTTGAATCACTCAATCAACACGCTGACAAACCGGGTATTCCTGCAAAAGAGGTGGCTGGCGTCGGTTGCCGTCAACGGTGCAAAAAACACCCTGCTCTTCAGTGTCTTCAATACCCGGCGCGAAGCACAGACTTCGGGCGGCGTCGACACTGCATTGCTTGGCGCCGGCAATCTGGCGCTGGAAGACAATACCCATCAACGCGGCGTGAATGCGTTGTGGAATTGGCGCATGTCAGCACGCACCAGCGCCAACTTCAGCGCCGGTTATACGCAAGCCGAATCACTGGCAACAGACCTGAGAACCGACACCAGAACCTACAGAATGGCTTTGACAAGGAATTTCCATCGCAAATTGAAGGGGACGCTCGAATACCGGCGCTTGCAGCAGAATTTCAATCAGCCTGCCCGGGATCTTCGTGAGAATGCCGTCACCGCCTCCCTGTTAATGACTTTCTAGTGGAGCCAGTTAATCAATGTACGAGTCATATTATGGTTTGCGTGCCAAGCCTTTTCAGTTAAGACCAGATCCAAAATTCTTTTTTGGCAGCAAAGGGCACAAGCGCGCGATGGCTTACCTGGACTATGGGCTATCCCAGGGTGAAGGCTTCATTGTCATCACCGGCGAAGTCGGCGCTGGCAAAACCACCCTGATGCGCAATCTTTTCGGCAAGCTCGAATCGGAATCAATCCAGGCCGCGCAAATTGTCACAACTCACGTCGATTCCGATGACATCTTGAGGATGGTTGCAGCCGCATTTGGCCTGGCGCATGAAGATGCAAGCAAAAGCGCGCTATTGACCCGGCTCGATCATTTTTTGCGGCAATCCGATCAACAGGGCAAGCGTGCGCTGCTGGTTGTGGACGAGGCACAGAATCTTACCCCGTGCGCGGTCGAAGAACTCCGGATGCTTTCGAATTTTCAGACAACTGAAAAATCCTTGTTGCAAACCTTCCTGCTGGGCCAACCTGAATTCAGGAAAACCCTGCTCGGCGCAGACATGGAGCAACTGCGGCAAAGGGTGATTGCCACCTATCACCTGGGGCCGATGGATTGCGACGAAACCCGCGCCTACATCGAACATCGTCTCCAAACCGTGGGATGGCACAACGATCCGTCCCTGCATGAGGAAGCATTCAATGCCATCCATGAGTATGCCGGCGGCATTCCGAGAAAAATCAATACCTTGTGCGACCGGCTTTTCCTGATGGGTTATCTTGAAGAATTGCATGCATTCGGCCGCAAGGAAATCCAGCAGGTGGTGCGTGACATCGAACAGGAATTTGAGCTTCCCTTGCCAACTCCGGCTGCTATGCAAGCGTCCGACAAGCCACGTGCCCAGCCAAAAATCCAGCCCCCTGAAGTGGCCCTGGAGCATATGGATGAACGTCTGTCGAAGATAGAACGATCGGTGCTTTCGGTGCTCGATGCAGTCAAAAAATTAGTGTCTTCACCTAAACCCAAAAATTCTTCCGAAGAAAATACGCAATGAATACCGCTGACATCATTCCTTCGCCTGCCCACAGCATTGTCTGCGTAGTGGGCGCCCGCCCGAATTTCATGAAGATGGCGCCAATCATGGCAGCGCTGGCCAAAGTGCAGCCTGAAATCAAGCTCAGCCTGGTGCACACCGGCCAGCACTATGACGTGGCCATGAACCATCAGTATTTTGAGGCATTAGGCATACCGGCGCCCGATGTCAATCTGGAAGTGCGCTCCGGTACCCATGCGGTGCAAACAGCCGATGTGATGCGCGGCTTTGAAGCTGCACTCGGAGAAAATACACCGTCGGCGGTGCTGGTGGTCGGGGATGTCAACTCCACTCTCGCCTGCGCGCTGGTGGCAGCTAAAAAAGGCATTCCCGTGATTCATGTTGAAGCGGGCTTGCGAAGTTTTGATCGCGCCATGCCTGAAGAAATCAACCGGGTACTGACTGACCAGATTTCAGACCTTCTTTTTACGACGGAACGCAGTGGCCGTGAAAACCTGCTGCGCGAAGGGATTGCCGAATCCCGGATTCAATTTGTCGGCAATGTCATGATCGACACCTTGCGCAACAACCTGCCGCGCGCGATTCCGGTGGCAAAAATACTCAGCGATGCCGGCAGCAGCGAATTCCTCGCGGGTCACGCCGGATTTGCAGTCCTGACCTTGCATCGTGCCGGCAATGTGGACGATTCCGACACCCTGCGCACCTTGCTGGAAACAGTCCGAAAAATCGCCGGCACGCTGCCGGTGATCTTTCCTGTGCATCCGCGCACCCGTGCCATGATCGACAAGTTCGGATTGAACAATCTGGTCAGCGCACGCGAAATCCTGTTATTGCCGCCAATGGGTTATCTGGAAATGCTCGGCTTGATGAAGGATGCACGCATGGTACTCACTGATTCGGGCGGAATCCAGGAAGAGACCACCGCACTTGGTACGCCCTGCGTTACGCTGAGGAACAATACCGAGCGGCCAATTACGGTCGATGAAGGCACCAATACGATTGCCGGCCAGGATCCGGCAAAGATCATGGCGGCGTTCAATGAGGTCATGCAAACCGGAGGCAAAGCCGGCCGGGTGCCCGAATACTGGGATGGCCATGCATCCGACCGCATTGCAGAGGCAATCCGCCAGTGGCTTGCCGACCTGCCGCCAAAGAGCAACGCCTGATGCCGTCCCCCATCGCCAATGCAATGACCGTTGATGTGGAAGATTATTTCCAAGTCTCCGCCTTTGCCGGCCACATCTCCAGGGAAAGCTGGCCCACGCTGCCATGCCGGGTCGAGAGGAATGTCGATGTCATTCTCAAGTTGATGGATGACGCCGACATCAAAGCGACATTTTTCACCCTTGGCTGGATTGCAGAACGTTACCCGGCAATGGTGCGGCGGATTGTCGACAATGGCCACGAACTTGCCAGTCACGGTTTTGGCCATTTGCGCGCATCGGA
>JAKFFK010000183.1:0-6786 GCA_036675285.1 Paucimonas sp.
GAAACATTGGTTTGTGCTTGAGCAACAGATGCGAATGCGCCCAGAACTGCGAGTGCGAGAAGCGATTTTTTCATTAAAATTTCTCCGAGAGTTGTGATGCTAAAGAGGTGTTCATTGCATCCAGCAAGGCCACTAGTGGAAACGTCCCTGCCGGCACTTCTAATCCCATTGGTCAAGAAGCTGAGTGTCATTTCAACAAATAACAGCGTCTAGAGCAAAGCAATTTTGGCTTTTATGGCAATATGACGACACTTATGTCGCTTTAGTGCAACAGTTCGTTGCCGTTTAATAAGTGTCTGATAACCTTAGTTGGAAAGGTAATAACACTATGCGTCGGTTGGACCAATTCATTGCAGGACTGGATGGGGCGTTACGCACCATTTCGGGGATTTCCAATTCGGGGCGGGCTAACCCGGCGCTGCACATTCCGGAGGGCGATATGGATGGTTCGGCACGGCAACATAGTGCCGGACTGATGCGCATCAACCACGTGGGCGAGGTCTGTGCGCAGGCGCTGTATGCATCGCAAAGCCGTTTTGCCGTCAGCGAAGACGTGCGCCGGCAATTCAATGTCGCGCAGCGCGAAGAGGAAGATCATCTGGCCTGGACTGCGCAGCGCCTCAAAGAACTCGGTTCGCGCCCCAGTCTGTTGAACCCGCTCTGGTATGCAGGCGCATTCACCATCGGCATGGTGGCGGCGCGTCTGGGCGATGCGCAAAGTCTTGGCTTTGTGGTCGAAACCGAGCGCCAGGTCGAAGCGCATCTGGCAAGTCATCTCGATAGTTTGCCGGTGTCGGATGCCAAGTCGCGGGTGATTGTCGAGCAAATGCGCCAGGATGAAATGGCGCACGGCACCGCCGCCGATGCGCTCGGGGCAGCAGTATTGCCGGCGCCGGTGCAAACCGCCATGCGGGCCATGGCCAAGGTTATGACCGCGACCGCGTATTACGTCTAGCTTGCGGTGCATGGGCCGCGCAGAAAGGGCGCGGACATGGCTGGCCTATACTAATTAGTTGGTTAGCCCAGGATTTGGTTAGTTGGTTAGTCCTGGATCCGGTATTGGCGTCTGCTGGTCAGACTCCGGCGGGTTCGGCGCCATCCTCGACAATGTCAAACGAATGCGTCATTTGTGCGGTTTTTTCCAGCATGATCGAGGCCGAACAGTATTTTTCATGCGACAGCTTGATCGCGCGTTCCACCAGGTTCGACTTCAGGTTGCGGCCGCGTACCGTAAAGTGGAAGTGCACCTTGGTAAACACCTTCGGATCTTTTTCGGCGCGTTCCGATTGCAGCGTGACGTCGCAACCACGGATATCCTGACCGCTTTTGCGCAGGATAAGTACGACATCATAGGCAGTGCAGCCGCCGGTGCCGGCCAAAACCACTTCCATCGGCCGCGGCGCCAGATTGCGGCCGCCGCCCTCGGGCGCGCCATCCATTGCCACCACGTGACCGGAGCCGGTTTCCGCCAAAAAGGTCATGCCTGACAGGCCGGTCCAGCGTACTGTGCATTCCATTGTTATTCGCTCCACGATTAAGTGACGATATTGTAACTGTTCTAGCGGCAGTGCTTGGCAATCAGGGTGCAGGCATACGCCCAATTATGATGGTTCATTTGCGTAGATTTTTAAAATGCAATACTTTTTGTTGCTTTTTGGCTAGAGTGCAGCAAATTGCTTGGGCGATATGGTGTTTTCTTAAATCATTGAATTTAAAAGTAAATAATTATTACGCATCACAATTCTGGAATGCAAAGCTAAAAAAGAAGAGAAATTTCTTGCGCTGCACAATTCGCTTGCCTATACTTTTAGTTATTCGATTGTTGATGTTTGGCAAAGCAGAAACAGTCATGCTGGTGTCTCCTCCACCCTCCTCCTTTGGTGTGGATTTCAACCCGAAGCCTTGTTGCTTCGGGTTTTTTTATGCCGATGCGTGTTTCAGGCGGGCGGCGCTGAAGTGACGCGGCGCTTCTGGCGCATGGCTAGAAGCAAGCAAAGCTGGAAATTTGACGCCAAGTCCTTGAAAAGGCTATAATTTCAGGTTCTTCCATTTGCTCAGGAAGAAAAAACAAGGTTGAGTCCGCAGGCAAAGCAGTAAATCCGCAAGCGGAACCGCCGAATTTTGAGCATTTACCCATTTAGGATTCATCATGAAAACCTTTTCCGCTAAAGGCCACGAGGTCAAGCGCGACTGGTTCGTGATTGACGCGACGGACAAAATCCTCGGACGTGTTGCCAGCGAAGTGGCACTCCGACTGCGCGGCAAGCACAAACCCGAATTTACTCCGCACGTCGACACGGGCGATTTTATCGTCGTGATCAATGCAGGCAAGCTGCGCGTCACCGGCACCAAGGCATTGAACAAGACGTATTACCGCCACACCGGTTATCCGGGCGGTATCTACGAAACCAATTTCGAGAAAATGCAGCAGCGTTTTCCCGGTCGCGCGCTGGAAAAGGCAGTCAAGGGCATGCTGCCCAAGGGCCCGCTCGGCTATGCGATGATCAAGAAGCTCAAAGTGTATGCGGAAAATAACCATCCGCACGCTGCGCAGCAACCCAAAGCACTCGAACTCTAAGGAAACGACATGATCGGTAACTACAACTACGGAACCGGCCGTCGCAAGAGTGCAGTGGCGCGCGTGTTCATCAAGACAGGCAGCGGCAAGATCACTGTCAACGGTAAACCGGCGAATGAGTATTTTTCGCGCGAAACCGGCTTGATGGTGATTCGTCAGCCGCTGGAGCTGACCAACAACCTCGATCGTTTCGACATTCTGGTCAATGTCCATGGCGGCGGCGAGTCCGGCCAGTCCGGCGCTGTTCGTCACGGCATTACCCGTGCGCTGATCGATTACGATGCGACCTTGAAGCCTGAATTGTCCAAGGCTGGCTTTGTCACCCGCGATGCGCGTGAAGTCGAACGTAAGAAAGTCGGCCTGCGTAAAGCACGTCGCGCCAAGCAGTTCTCCAAGCGCTAATTTTCAGGGGCGCCGTCTTGCAGCTTTATGTGTTGCTGCAGTGTGCTTGCCATGCAGTCGTACTGCGTGCGCATGCGCATCTGGCTTAAAGCTGCAAGACTTGCCTTTTAGTGCATCAAAGCCGCCGGGTTTGCGCCTGGCGGCTTTTTGCTTTTTGCAGCGAGATCTTTCAGTATTGATATCAACACCCATTGTGCTGGTGGTGCAGATTTCTGACACCCGGCGCCATGAATGGAAAATTCGCCTGCTAAAATGATATGCTGAGAAGCGAGGAAAATATGATCAAAGTTGGCATCGTCGGTGGTACCGGTTATACAGGGGTGGAGTTGCTGCGCTTGCTGGCCGCGCATCCGCAAGTGGAACTTGCAGCGATCACATCGCGCAAGGAAGATGGCGTGCCGGTGGCGGAAATGTTTCCATCATTGCGCGGGCATGTGTCGCTTGCCTTTAGCGCGCCGGAAAAAGCCGGGCTGACCAGCTGTGACGTGGTATTTTTTGCCACACCACACGGCGTTGCCATGGCGCAAGCGCCTGATTTGCTGGCAGCCGGTGTCAAAGTGATCGATCTGGCGGCCGATTTCCGCCTGAAAGACACTGCTGAATTCGAAAAATGGTATGGCATGCCGCATTCCTGCCCGGAGTTGCTGAAGGAAGCCGTCTACGGTTTGCCCGAAGTGAACCGCGAAGCCATCAAGACTGCACGCCTTATCGGCTTGCCGGGATGTTACCCGACTTCGATGCAACTCGGCTTTGCGCCGCTCCTGGCCCAGGAAAAAGCGCTGATCAATGAAGCGTCACTGATCGCCGATTGCAAATCCGGCGTCTCCGGCGCCGGCCGCAAGGCTGAAATCCCGGCGCTGATGGCGGAGGCTGCAGACAATTTCAAGGCGTATGGTGTCAAGGGCCATCGGCATTTGCCGGAAACCGTGCAGGGCTTGCAGGCGATTGCCGGCCGCGAGGTCGGATTGACTTTTGTGCCGCATCTGGTGCCGATGATCCGCGGCATTCACTCGACCCTGTATGCGACCATATTGCCGGAAGCGCGCGAGACCGATTTCCAGGCTTTGTATGAGCGACATTTCGAAGGCGAAAAATTCGTCGACGTGATGCCCTTCGGCAGCCATCCGGAAACCCGTTCGGTGCGCGCGTCGAACATGTTGCGCATCGCCGTGCATCGCCCGGGCGGCGGAGATTTATTGGTGATCCTGGTAGTCGAAGACAATCTGGTCAAGGGTGCAGCGGGGCAGGGCGTGCAGTGCATGAATATCATGTTTGGTCTGGATGAAAAAATGGGCTTGACGCATATTCCGGTCTTGCCTTAAGTGCAGTAGGCATCCAGCAAATGAGCCTTTCCAAATTGTTCGGTACTTCCCTGCGGTTCAAGTTGTGGCGCCGGCGGCTGTCGGTTGCCGCGCCCAAGGTCATCATACAGCGGCATTTTCCCTGGCCGGTAAGGCTATTGCTGGTGGCGGTGATGCTGGGATTGGCAGGTGCGATCGCCATGGGGACCTATGATCTGGGACGTAATCTGGCCGGCTTTCATTCCGGCGCAAGCAAGGCCGAACTGGCCAGCCTGCAGGAGCGGCTCGATCAAATCTTACTGGAGCGCGATCAGTATTCCGGTAGTGCCAATGCCGTCGAAAGCCAGCTCAATATCGAACGCTCTGCGCAAAAACAGCTGATTGCCCAAGTCAAGTCGCTCGAGACGGAAAATGTGCGCCTGAAAGAGGATTTGGCATTTTTTGAGAGTTTGTTGCCTGCAAGCACTGGACCGCAAGGTGTGACGATTCGACGCTTGAAAGTTGAAACTATTGCGGTAAATCAACTGAAATATCGCTTGTTAGTGATGCAAGGCGGTAAAGGGGAGCGTGATTTTGTCGGAAACTTGCAACTAGCCGTTACCGTTGTACAGGACGGCAAAAGTGCTATGATAGTTTTTCCGGAGGGAAAGCCAGGTGAGGTGGAAAAATACCGGCTCACTTTCAAGCACTACCAGCGGATGGAAGGGGTGCTGACGCTGCCGGAGGGTGCTTCCATCAAGGCTGTGCAGGCGCGGATTCTCGAAAAAGGCCAAATACGGGCGCAACAGTCCGCCAATTTATAGGAGTGCCATCATGTTTGGCAGCAAAAGCAAGAGCACGATAGATAGTTTGATTGGTTTGTCGACCAGAATTGTGGGTGATTTGCACTTCAAGGGTGGCCTGCGGATTGACGGGCATGTGATAGGCAATGTGATCGCCGACCCGAGCCAGACCAGCATGCTGGTGATTTCCGAACATGCTGTTGTGGAAGGGGAAGTCCGGGTTGCGCATCTGGTTGTCAATGGGTCCATCAACGGGCCGGTTTATTCATATGAACTGCTTGAATTGCAGCCAAAAGCCCGCATAACTGGTGATGTCAATTACAAGGCGCTGGAAATGCATGGCGGCGCAGTGGTTTCCGGCAAGTTGTCGCATGAGCCGGTGGATGAGCCGATCTTGAAGCTGGCAGCGCCAACCAAACTGGCGACTTCGAATACCTGAGTTCATGCGGTCAAAGCACCAAGCGTCTATAATGTAACTTCGTTTTCCAGCAGGAGTTTGAAATGAATGCCATAACTGAAATGCCCGCACCGATCGTCTTTACCGACAGTGCTGCAGCCAAGGTGGCGCAGTTGATTGAGGAAGAGGGCAATCCTGACCTGAAACTGCGCGTATTCGTGCAGGGCGGCGGCTGTTCCGGCTTCCAGTACGGATTTACCTTCGATGAAATTGTCAACGAAGACGATACCACCATGTCCAAGAACGGCGTGCAATTGCTGATCGATTCGATGAGCTACCAGTATCTGGTCGGCGCTGAAATCGATTACAAGGACGACCTGGAAGGCGCCCAGTTCGTGATCAAGAACCCGGGCGCAA
This sequence comes from Paucimonas sp., assembly GCA_036675285.1. Classification (GTDB taxonomy): domain Bacteria; phylum Pseudomonadota; class Gammaproteobacteria; order Burkholderiales; family Burkholderiaceae_D; genus Paucimonas. The sequence goes on from JAKFFK010000183.1 coordinate 5,878, forward strand.
CCTCGACCTGCGGCTGTGGTTCGTCATTCTCTGCCTGATCCTGCTTCACGCAAAAAAGCGCAGACTTGTCTGCGCTTTTTTTATGGCTTGTTGCCGGCGATGGATCAATGCCCATTGCTTGTGTAGTCAGCTACACGGCGCTCCGGGCGGTGGAGCGGGGCATCCAGGCGACATGTCGTCTGTCCGCGCAACAGTGTTCCCTTGCAAGGGAACACTCCCTCCTTGCATCGCCTCCGGTTGGCACTCGCCAATTAATCAAGTTATTACTGCGCGGCGCCTAAGCTGGATATAGCGCGCCGAGTATGCGTTCACCTGCGGCACCGGTAACGGCAGGCAGATTTCCGGCGTGGCGGGTGCAAAAGCGATGCGCAAGCCATGCAAAGGCGAGCGCTTCGACATGATTGGGCGACATGCCTAGCGCCTCTGTAGAAGCAACTTGCATGTTCCGTCCGCAGCAGTCGAGAGCACTTTGCAATTGCTGCATCAAATGGCTATTGTAGGCACCGCCGCCGCCAATATACACTGCGCGGCTCAACGGGGCATAGCGGACAATCGCGTCGGCCAGCGTGCTTGCTGTCAATGCTGCGAGGGTCGCCTGGACATTCCTTGGGGCGGCAGCGCCGAACGGCTTGAGCTTGTCTTGCAGCCAGGCAAGATGAAACAGGTCGCGACCGGTGCTTTTTGGCGGCGGCAGATGGAAAAAAGGATCGTCGCGTAATGCCTCCAGCAAGGCCGGCAGCACCGTGCCGCCGGCAGCCCATTGCCCATCCTTGTCATAGGCATGTCCCAGGTGCTGGCCGATCCAGGCATCCATCAAGACATTGCCGGGGCCGGTATCGAAGCCGATGACCGGTGCGGACGGTCTGTCAGCAGCGCTCAGCACGCTGATATTGCTGATGCCGCCGATAT
>JAKFFK010000081.1:0-33186 GCA_036675285.1 Paucimonas sp.
AATAACAGCGTAAATAACAGTGAAAATCCATGAATTTTTCTAGAAATGGGGATGAAAATGGCAATTTCAAGATTTTCCCATTGCCGTTTCCAGAAAGCGCCAGATGCCGGGTTCGCCCATGGTCGTGACATTGATGCGCATGCGGCTTGACGGCAACTGATGCGGCGAAAACAGGCTGCCCGGGGCCAGCAGATAGCCTTCGGCCATCGCCTGTTCGGTCAGCAAATTGGTGTCGCGGCCGGTATCGGCCCAGACAAACATGCCGGCCGACGAACTGGCAGGAACCTGCAGGCCGATGCGTTCCAGCTCGCGCAACGTGCGTTCCCGCGCTCGTTCGAGTTTGCTGCGCAGGCGATCAAGATGCTTGCGATAGTGGCCTTCGGACAGGATCTTGTAGACCACGCGTTCGCCGATTTCGGTCGTGGTCAGGGTCGACAGCATTTTGCGGTCGCACAGGTGCCGGGCCAGCTCCGGCGCTGCAGCGATGAAGCCGACCCGCAGGTTGGCAGCCAGCGTCTTGGAAAATCCGCCCAGGTAAATCACCCGCTGCAACTGGTCGAGCGCGGCAATCCGGGTGGCCGGCTGCACTGCGCTGCCCGGATGCATGTCGCAATAAATGTCGTCTTCGACGATATGGAAATCGAATTGCTCGGCTATTTTCAGGATCTGGAATGCCTTGGCCGATGACAGCGAGGTCGAGGTCGGGTTGTGCAGCACAGAATTGATCACGAACAGCTTGGGCCAGTGCAGTGCAGCCAGCTCAGCCAGTTGCGCTACATCCGGGCCGTCTGCCTGGCGCGGTATGCCGACCACTTTCGCGCCCAGCGCGGCAAAGGAACCGAACATCAGGAACCAGGCGGGATCATCGACAAACACCGTATCGCCGGGGCGAATAAAGTGGCGTGCCACCAGATCGAGCGCTTGCGTGACGCCCGACGTGGTGACGATCTGTTCGGGAGTAGCGGCAATTTCCAGTGCCGCCAGCTTCAGTTGCAATTGCTGCCGTAAGGGCAGAAACCCTTGCGGCGTGCCGTATTGCAGCAGCAGGTTTTGGTTTTGCCGGCTGACCGCGCGCAACCCATTGGCCACCAGTTCGGCATCCAGCCATTCGATCGGCAACAGCCCGGAGCCCGGCATTTTCTGCGGCGGCAACTGGCGGAACATGTTGCGCAGCAGCCAGACCAAATCCAGCTGGCTCGGGGCCATTTCGGTCAAATCGGCTGCGCCGCCATCCACCAGCTGCGGCGCACGCTCGCGCACATAAAAGCCAGAGCCGCGGCGCGATTCCAGATAGCCGTTGGCCACCAGCCGGTCGTACGCTTCGACCACGGTAAAGCGTGACACGGCATGAGTATCGGCGAATTGCCGGATTGACGGCATGCGCACGCCGCTGCGGAGCAGCCGGTCGTCGATGCGCGCCGCGACTGCATGGACGATCTGGCCAACCAGTGATGAGCCGCCATCCCGCGACAACAGGAAGGCGGTAGAGGCGTTTGCGACACGCGCAGGCGTATTGGTCATGATGCCGGTACAGTGTGTGAAATTATTTGATGAATTGTACCGGTACTGTACTGGTTGTGTCGATTACGATGCATGAATATTAACTTCATCGGCAAGCGTGTTCAGTTGCAGCTAATGGCGCCTGAACATCCTTGCCAGCATTGCCAGGAGACCAGAATGGAAGCCTTGTTGCCGCTTGCCCTGTTTGCCTTCGTGTCGTCAATTACGCCGGGGCCGAACAATATCATGCTGACCTCATCCGGCATTCTGTTCGGGTTCGTTTGCTCGATTCCGCACATGCTTGGGATTAATGCCGGTTTTGGCGCGATGCTGGCGCTGTGCGCCGCCGGTATCGGCAGCCTGCTGCTGGCCATGCCATTTCTGCAAACGGGCTTGAAAATCACCGGGTCGGCGTATTTGCTGACGCTTGCCTGGCAACTGCGCCGCATGTCGTTTCGGCAGCAAGCGCAGCAGCGCGCGCCCGATGGGTTTTATCGGCGCAGCCCTGTTCCAGTTCATTAATCCGAAAGCCTGGATCATGGCAGTCACCGGCGCTGCGGCATTCCTGCCGATGGTGCAGCCGGTTGGTCTTGCGGTGCTGTTGCTGTGTGCAATTTTTTGTGCGATCAATTTTTGCTGCATCACGGTTTGGGCCGGCACCGGCGCCGCGCTGCGCCGCTATCTGCTGCGGCCGGCATGGCAGCGGCTTTTTTGCACGGTCATGGTGATCCTGACAATCTATGCCGCCATGTCGCTTTGGCTGTAACGCGACGGTATTCTACCGGCGCGGTTGGGAGTAAAATCGTTCTTTTGACCAATTTTGCCAGCCGTATGCGGCTGGTGTCATTTCCCGGAGCCTGACTTGTCTTATTACGAAAAACTCAAAGCCCTCAATATCGAACTGCCGGCAGTCTCGGCGCCGGCGGCCGCCTACGTGATGTATGCGCAAACCGGCAACACGGTTTTCCTGTCTGGCCATATCGCCAAGAAGGATGGCAAGCCCTGGGTCGGCCAGCTTGGCAAGAACACCAGCACCGACGAGGGCAAGCAAGCCGCGCGCGCAGTGGCGATCGACCTGATGGCGACGCTGCAGGCAGCATGCGGCGGCGACCTGAACCGGGTCAGGCGCATCGTCAAGGTGATGAGCCTGGTCAATTCCACCGGCGACTATACCGAACAGCACCTGGTCACCAACGGCGCTTCGGAACTGTTCGGCGAAGTATTCGGCGATGCCGGCAAGCATGCGCGTTCAGCCTTTGGCGTGGCGCAAATCCCGCTGGGCGCCTGCGTTGAAATCGAATTGATTGCCGAAGTCGCCTGATTGACCTGCGCAATCCCTGGCGCGGCATCCAGCGCCTGCACTGATTATTTTTCGAGAACTGCATGAAAAACGATACCCATTCGCCGATTCAATGGCAATTTGCCCAACGCGCCCAAAAACTGGAAAGCTCGGCCATTCGTGAAATCCTTAAAGTCACGATGCGCCCGGAAATCATTTCCTTTGCCGGCGGCTTGCCGTCGCCGGCCACCTTTCCGGTCGAGCGCATGCGCGCGGCGTACGAGTCGGTGCTGTCGCGCCAGGGCAAGGTCGCGCTGCAGTACGGGCCGACCGATGGTTATGCGCCGCTGCGCGAATGGGTCGCCGATTCGCTGTCGATCGATGGCGCGCGCATCGTGCCGGAACAGGTATTGATGGTGTCGGGTTCGCAGCAAGGCCTGGACTTGCTAGGCAAGGTATTGATCGACGAGGGCAGCAAGGTACTGGTGGAAACGCCGAGCTATCTGGGCGCGCTGCAGGCGTTTTCAGTGTATGGCCCGCAATTCGTCTCGGTGCCGACCGACGACGCCGGCTTGCTGCCGGAGGCGGTCGAGCCGGTCGGCAAGGATGCGCGGCTGTTGTATGCGCTGCCAAATTTCCAGAATCCGACCGGACGCACGCTGTCGCTGGAGCGCCGCTATGCGTTGGTTGAAACCTGCGCCCGGCTCGGATTGCCGCTGATCGAAGACGATCCGTACGGTGCGCTGTCCTACCGTGCCGAGCCGCTGCCGAAGATGCTGACGATGAACCCGGGCGGCGTGGTTTACATGGGCTCTTTCTCGAAGGTGCTGACGCCGGGTATCCGTCTCGGTTATGTGGTGGCGCCGCAGCAGCTGGTGCGCAAGCTCGAGCAGGCCAAGCAGGCAACTGACTTGCATACCGCGCAATTGACGCAAATGGTGGTGCATGAAGTAATCAAGGACGGTTTCCTGCAGCAGCATATTCCGACCATTCGCCAGCTGTATGCCGACCAGTGCCAGGCAATGCTGGCGGCCTTGGCGGAATTCTTCCCCGTCAGCGCCAGCTGGACCCGTCCGGAAGGCGGCATGTTCATCTGGGTCACGCTGCCCAAACATATCGACTGCATGAAACTGCTGGACGAAGCCGTGGCTAACCATGTTGCGTTTGTCCCCGGTGCGCCGTTTTATGCGAATGCGCCGGAGCGCAATACGCTGCGCTTGAGTTTCGTGACAGTGCCGCCAGAGAAAATCCGTGAAGGCGTGGCCAAACTCGGCAAGCTGATTGCGGCGAAATTATAGGCAAGTTCGTATAGGCAAGTTCGCTTCATGGCATGTTGGAGTCGGCAGAAGCTTATGCATGATGCACGCAACAAATAAACAAGCCGGATTTCCAGTGCAGGAAATCCGGCTTGTTGTTGAATGAACCGGCCATTCACAGGCAAGCGCGCCAGCGCATGGCTGCTTACTCCGTCGGCTTTAACCCATAGGCTTTGACTTTGGCTTCCAGCGCCTTGCCCTTGCGAGCGCGCTTGCCCACATGGCCAGTCAATGCGGCTGACGACAATGGCAGTTCCTGGAATTTACCGGCACGTCCGGTGCCGGTCACAATCAGCCCCCGCTTCTTGCTGATCGGTTGCGCGGCCAGCAGCTTTTCATTCTGTTCCAGCTCCATCAGGATGACGCCGCGTCCGCCGCCGGATAATGCCTTGATCTCGTCGATGCCGAATACCAGCAGGCGGCCCTTTTCAGACAGGCAGGCGATCGCATTCGCATCGGCGTCAACAGTGCGCGGCATCAACGGCATGTCGCCATCTTCCACCGTTATGAATGCCTTGCCGCCGCGGGTACGGCTGACCAGGTCGGCTGCCTTGGTGGTAAATCCGTACCCTGCGGTGGTCGACAGCAGCAGCGTGGTATCGGGCATGCCGACAAAGTAATGCAAGACCTGGGTGCTGCTCGACAGCTCCACCAGCGTCGTCACCGGCACGCCGTCGCCGCGCGCGCCGGGCAGCACAGCTACCGGCACTGAATAAATCCGGCCATTCGAGCCGAACGCCAACAGGTTGTCGACGGTGCGGCATTCGAAGGCGCCATACAGGCCGTCGCCGGCCTTGAAGGTGAATTGCGCGGCATCATGGCCATGGCCGGTGCGTGCGCGCACCCAGCCTTTTTGCGAAATGATGACAGTCACCGGTTCATCGATCAGTTTTTGTTCGATGGTGGCCCGTTCGGCTTCCTTGATCAGCGTGCGGCGCGCATCGCCATACTGTTTCGCATCAAGCTCGATTTCCTTGATGACCAGTTTTTTCATCGATGCCGGATTGTCCAGCAAATCCTGCAAGCCGGTTTTTTCATTGCGCAGTTCCAGCAATTCCTGCTGGATCTTGATTGCTTCCAGGCGCGCCAGCTGACGCAGCCGGATTTCCAGGATATCTTCGGCTTGTCGGTCAGATAATTTGAAGGCCGTCATCAATGCCGGTTTCGGTTCATCCGATTCGCGGATGATCTTGATGACCTTATCGATATTCAAGAGCACCGCTTCGCGGCCTTCCAGGATATGGATCCGGTCATTGACTTTCTTCAGCTTGAATTCGGTGCGCCGGGTGATGGTATCAAAGCGGAACACGATCCATTCGCGCAGCACATCGCCCAGGGCCTTCTGGCGCGGTCGGCCATCGCCGCCGATCATCACCAGATTGATGGACGCGCTGGTTTCCAGCGACGTATGCGCCAGCAGCATGTTGGTGAATTCGGTCTGATCCAGGTTTTTCGATTTCGGTTCGAACACCAGACGTACCGGCGCGTCGCGGCCGGATTCGTCGCGTACCGTATCGAGCAGCGACAATACGCTTTGCTTCAATGCCAGTTGATCCGGCAACAGGGATTTTTTGCCGAGCTTGATCTTGGGATTGGTGATGTCCTCGATTTCTTCCAGCACTTTCTGGGACGAAGTGCCGTGCGGCAGTTCAGTCACTACCACTTGCCACTGGCCGCGTGCCAATTCCTCGATTTTCCAGCGCGCGCGTACCTTGAGCGAACCACGTCCGGTGTCGTAGATTTCGGCAATTGCCGCTGCCGGCGTGATGATCTGTCCGCCGCCGGGAAAATCCGGACCCGGAATAAACTCCAGCAAGTCACGATTGGTCAGCTTTGGGTTCTTGATCAGGGCGACCGCAGCTTTCGCCACTTCATGCAGGTTATGAGACGGAATTTCCGTTGCCATGCCGACCGCAATCCCGGAGGCGCCATTCAACAGCAGCATCGGCAGGCGAGCAGGCAGCAATTTCGGCTCTTCGGTCGAGCCATCATAGTTCGGCTGGAAATCGACCGTGCCCATGTCGATTTCATCGAGCAGCAGCTTGGCAATCGGTGTCAGGCGCGCTTCGGTATAGCGCATCGCCGCGGCGCCATCGCCGTCGCGCGAGCCGAAGTTGCCCTGGCCATCGATCAATGGATAGCGCAGCGAAAAATCCTGCGCCATGCGCACCATGGCGTCGTAGACCGACTGGTCACCATGCGGATGCAGTTTGCCCAGCACGTCGCCGACCACGGCGGCCGACTTGCGCGGCTTGGCCGCCGCATTCAAGCCCAGTTCATTCATTGCATACAGGATGCGCCGCTGTACCGGTTTTTGGCCGTCGCAGACATCGGGTAATGCGCGTCCCTTGACCACCGAGATTGCGTAGTCGAGGTAGGCACGCTCGGCAAAGCTGGCCAGCGTCAGCGTTTCGCCATCGTCGCCGGAAGATGCTGCTTCAAAAAGATTGGCTTGTTCAGTCATCGTGAATCAGGAATTTACTGGTAAGTAGTCGTAATGGAAGCCGGCAGCTTGGCCCGGCCCGGAAGAATTGAATGACGCGTCGCCACGGGCAAACAACTGGTAGCGCTGATCCAGCTTTTCGGTCGAAAAATGCGGATTACCCTGTTGATCGGCAAAGCCGTAGATGCCAGCCGCCGCGCTGCCGCACAGCAGCGACAGCGATAAACCAATCATGATTGTTGTTGAGATACGCATCAGATATCGGCTTCGGCTTCATTACCGCGTTCTTCCAGCCAGGCACGCCGCGCTGCCGCTTCGCCTTTGCCCATGAGCATGTTGAAGCGCGCGTTCGACGCGACCAGGTCGAAGTCGCCCAGCGCGACCGGCAGCATGCGTCGGGTATCCGGGTTCATCGTGGTTTCCCACAGCTGTTCGGCATTCATTTCGCCCAGGCCCTTGAAGCGGGAAATGCTCCAGGCGCCATCCTTGACGCCATCCTTGCGCAGTTTGTCCTCGATCGCTATCAGTTCGCCATCATCCAGCGCATAAATTTTTTGTGCCGGCTTCTTGCCGCGCGCCGGCGCATCCAGCCGGTACAGCGGCGGGCGGGCGACATGGATATGGCCGCGCGCAAGCAATTGCGGAAAGTGCTTGAAAAACAGGGTCAGCAACAGTACCTGGATGTGCGAGCCATCCACGTCCGCATCCGACAGGATGCAGATGCGGCCATACCGCAAGCCACTCAAGTCCGGCGTATCGTTGGCGCCATGCGGGTCGACGCCGATCGCCACGGCGATGTCATGGATTTCATTGTTGGCAAACAGACGGTCGCGTTCGGTTTCCCAGGAATTGAGGACCTTGCCGCGCAGCGGCAGGATCGCCTGGAATTCCTTGTCGCGCCCCATCTTGGCCGAACCACCGGCGGAGTCGCCTTCCACCAGGAACAATTCATTGCGCGTCACGTCATCCGATTCGCAATCGGTTAGTTTTCCAGGCAACACCGCGACGCCGGACGATTTTTTCTTTTCGATTTTTTGCGCAGAACGCAGCCGCGATTGCGCTTGCTTGATCACCAGGTCCGCCAGCTTCTTGCCGTAATCGACATGCTGGTTCAACCACAGTTCCAGAGGCGGCTTGGTGAAACTAGACACCAGCCGCACCGCGTCGCGTGAATTCAGCCGTTCCTTGATCTGCCCCTGAAATTGCGGATCCAGCACCTTGGCCGACAAGACAAACGACACCCGCGCAAACACGTCTTCCGACAGCAGCTTGACGCCTTTGGGCAATAGCGAATGCATTTCAACAAAGCTTTTTACTGCACCAAACAAACCTTCGCGCAAACCGGCTTCATGGGTACCGCCAGCCGAGGTTGGAATCAAATTGACATAGGATTCACGCACCACATTGCCGTCTTCGGTCCACGCCACGACCCAAGCTGCGCCTTCGCCTTCGGCGAAGCCTTCGGCATCGGCATTGGCATATTGCTCGCCTTCAAACAGCGGAATCACCGGATCGGCATTGGATGCTTGCGCCAATGACTCGATCAGATAACCGCGCAAGCCCTGGTCATATTGCCAGCTTTGAGTGTCACCGGTTTTTGCATTGACCAGTGTTACCTTGACGCCAGGCAGCAATACCGCCTTCGAGCGTAGCAAGCGCTGCAATTCGCCGGGTGGAATTGCGGAAGAATCAAAATATTTTGGATTCGGCCATGCGGTCACCCGGGTGCCGGATCTTTTTTCTTCTTTGGCCAGCGGGCGCGATTTCAGCTTTTCGAGCACATCGCCATCGCCAAACGCCATCTTGTGCAAGCCGCCTTCGCGCCATACGGCAATTTCGAGCCGCGACGACAACGCATTGGTAACCGATACGCCGACGCCGTGCAAGCCGCCGGAAAACGCATAAGCGCCGCCCGAACCCTTGTCGAATTTGCCGCCGGCATGCAGACGGGTAAACACGATTTCCACGGTCGGCACCTTTTCTTCCGGATGCATGCCGACCGGTATGCCGCGGCCGTCATCCTCGACACTGACGCTGCCGTCGGCATTGAGCGTGACCTGGATATTTTTGGCAAAGCCACCCAGCGCTTCGTCGGAAGCGTTGTCGATGACTTCCTGAATGATGTGCAGCGGACTTTCGGTGCGGGTATACATGCCCGGACGCTGCTTGACCGGTTCGAGTCCTTTCAAGACCCGGATGGATGATTCGCTGTAGTCGGAGGCGGAGGATTTTTTAGTGGCCATGCAAGAAGAGATAACGATGTTGCTAAAAAGAGTCGTGCACTATGCAAAGACTGGCATTCTAATGAAAAACCCACAGGACTTGCACGCACTATGCACGAAGAAATGATTTTAAGAGATCCCTGGAGCGGGCAGCTACTCTGACATTTCCTGAAAATGGCGCGTCCGCTGGCAAAACACGGATCCACTGTGAATTTATACAGTTAAATCAGCAAAGCCAACAGATTACCCTTTTCCTGCAATTCGCGCATCGTAAAATTTTTTTCTGTGGGAAACAATAACGACAAACTTATTTAAATCATAACTACTGAAAATTAAATTTTTGCAAAACCTAAAAGCTTTATAAAATCGCGGCTTATGCCAACCAAGTATCCATTCGCGGTACGCCTGTTCGGATTTGACGAGCGCGAGGCAAACCAGCTGGGCACCATCTTTGCCGCCGCGCAGGGAAGGGGGCTTGGCTATTTTCGTTTGCTGGACGACAACCTGCAGGATCCGGATATTTATCTGGCCAATGCCGACGACTTGCGGGCACTGGTGCGTTTATCGTATCAGGGACCCAGCGACATCCGGCCGGCGCTATTGATTGGCAATCCTGCCATTGCATTGCCTTATCCATGCATTGCTCGGCCGCTCCAGGCGCAGCAACTGCTGTCCGGGCTTGATGTCTTGGTTGAAAAACGCGCGGACGCGCTGGCGCTGCTGGAAGCTTCCGATATCATTACCGTGCCCGAACGCCGGCGGCATGACCGGCTGGATCTCGATTTGAGTGATCCAGCCGATTATCAACGCCTGCGCAGAATGCCGGTGGATGGCGGCGTGCTGGTGGTGGATAAGGCGAGCATGCTGCGCGACTATCTTGCCGGCATCCTGGGCCGCATGCGATTGCCGGTGGGATGGGCAAAAGGGACAGCGGCAGCCATCGATTACTGCAACGAGCATAAGGTATCGGTCGTGATGATCAATACCTCGACCCCGGAAATCGATCCATACGCTTTGTGCCAGCAAATCAAGCGCAGCAATTCCTTCCAGCAAACTTCGGTCATCATGCTGACCGGTAAATCATTTGCCTATGAACCGGTGCGTGCCCGATGCGCCGGCTGCGACGGTTTTTTGCATAAACCACTGGCCCCGCATCATTTGCTGTCGGCGCTCAGGAAGTTTTTACCGCTGCCCTATACATAAGACGGCTGGCGAAGACCTACTTGCTCAACAGCCGCATGCCGCGCGCCAATCCGTCCAGCGTCACCGGGAACATCCGGTCCTGCATCAATTGCCGAATGACGGCGATCGACTGGCGGTATTGCCACATGCCTTCCGGCTCGGGATTTAACCAGATGAATTTCGGAAAGGTCTGGGTAAAGCGTTGCAGCCAGGCTGAACCAGCTTCATCGTTGTTGTACTCGACCGAGCCACCGGGCTGCAAGACTTCATACGGACTCATCGTGGCATCGCCGACAAAGATCAGCTTGGTGTCCGGCGTGTACTTGCGCAGCACATCCCAGGTCGGGAATTTTTCGGCATGCCGGCGTCGGTTGTTTTTCCACAGGTAGTCATACACGCAGTTGTGGAAGTAAAAGAAATCCAGGTGCTTGAATTCGGTTTTCGCAGCGGAAAACAGTTCCTCGGTGCGGGCAATATGGTCATCCATGCTGCCGCCGACATCTAGCAGCATCAAGACCTTGATATTGTTTTTGCGCTCCGGCTGCATCCGGATATCCAGATAGCCGGCATTGTTGGCCGTAGCGCGGATGGTGTCGTCCAGCGCCAGTTCATCGTGTGCGCCGTCGCGGGCAAACTTGCGCAAACGGCGCAGCGCTACCTTGATATTGCGGGTGCCAAGTTCACGCTCGGTATCGTAGTCGCGATAGGCGCGCGCTTCCCATACCTTGACCGCAGTGCGGTTGCGGGACTCGCCGCCGATGCGGATGCCTTCCGGATTTTGCCCGCCATTGCCGAATGGCGAGGTGCCGCCGGTGCCGATCCATTTCGAGCCGCCTTCATGGCGTTCCTTTTGCTCTTGCAGCAATTGCTTCAAGCGATCCATCAGCTTGTCGTAGCCGAACTTCTCCAGCTGGGCAATCTGCTCCGGCGTCAATTCGCGCTGAATTCGCTTGACCAGCCATTCCAGCGGTACCTGACCTTGCTGCTCGAATACCGTGTCGATGCCCTTGAAGTACAGGCCGAATGCCTGGTCGAACTTGTCGTAGTGCGCCTCATCCTTGATCAGGGTGGTGCGCGCCAGATAATAGAAATCGTCCAGCGAAGGCCCGATCACGTTTTTTTGCAGTGCTTCCAGCAGCACCAGGAATTCCTTGATCGACACCGGAATCCGGGCGTCCTTCAGCGTAAAAAAGAAATCGATCAGCATGGCAAGTTCCTATCTGCCAAGTTTGTACTGCAAGTGCCGTTGCACCGTCGGCCATTCCGATTCGATGATCGAAAACACCACAGTGTCGCGATAGGTGCCGTCCGGCATGATGATGTGGTTGCGCAGGATGCCATCCTGCCTGGCGCCCAGGCGCAGAATCGCTGCGCGCGACTGGTGATTCATGAAGCTGGTACGGAATTCCACCGCGATGCAGTGCAGGGATTCAAACGCATGCGTCAGCAGCAGTAGCTTACATTCAGTATTGATGCCGCTGCGCTGCGCGCTTTTGGCGTACCAGGTTGAACCGATTTCGACGTGCCGGCTGGCTGCATCGATTGCCATAAAGGTCGTCATGCCGCACAGCGCGCCGGTATCCTGGCGACGGATTGCAAACGGCAGCATGCTGCCGGTTTTTTGCAAGTCCAGCCGGCGCTCGATTTCACTGGCCATCTGCTCCGGCTGCGGGATCCTGGTATACCAGAGCTTCCATAGCTCGCCATCGCGCACCGCTGCGGTCAACTCGCTGCAGTGCGCCGGCGACAGCGGCTCCAGCGTCGCGTAGCGCCCTTCCAGCGTTACGGGTTTGATGAAAGCCATGGCGCCGCCTAGCGGTTGTTACGCGACATGAAGACCATGCGCTCGAACAGGTGCACATCCTGCTCGTTTTTCAGGAGCGCGCCGTGCAGCGGCGGAATCACCGCTTTGGCATCCTGGCTGCGCAAGGCTTCGGTGCCGATATCCTCGGCCAGCAGCAATTTAAGCCAGTCCAGCAATTCGGAGGTGGATGGTTTTTTCTTCAGGCCCGGCACGTCGCGCACTTCATAAAATGTCTGCAGCGCTTGCGCCAGTAATTCCTTTTTCAATGTCGGGAAGTGCACATTGACGATGTCTTGCATCGTATCCTTGTCTGGAAACCTGATGTAATGGAAGAAGCAGCGCCGCAAAAAGGCGTCCGGCAATTCCTTTTCATTATTCGAGGTAATGATCACCAGCGGCCGATGCCTGGCCGCGACCATTTCGCGCGTCTCATAGACATAAAATTCCATGCGATCGAGTTCGCGCAGCAGATCGTTGGGAAACTCGATATCGGCCTTGTCGATTTCATCAATCAGTAGCACCACCGGTTCCGGCGCGGTAAACGCCTGCCATAACACGCCTTTGACGATGTAGTTGTGGATATCCTTGACCCGCGCGTCACCCAGTTGCGAATCGCGCAGGCGCGACACTGCATCGTATTCATACAATCCCTGCTGCGCCTTGGTAGTCGATTTCACATGCCATTGCAATAACGGCATGTCAAGCGCTGCGGCGACTTCTTCAGCCAGCATGGTCTTGCCGGTACCGGGTTCGCCCTTGATCAAAAGCGGGCGCTGCAGCGTCAAAGCGGCATTCACCGCCAGTTTTAAATCAGCGGTTGCCACATAACTTGGGGAACCTTCGAAGCGTATTTCCTGTCGCATAGCGTTGTATTACCAAAAAGAAATGTGTGTCATCAAGAAGAAAATAAAAGAGCGTCTAATGCACGCATTGAAACGCTGATGCAAGTATAAGCGAGAACAGAATGGCAAGCCGGGAACGACTGCTTCAGGCGTGCATATTACTTTCTTTTCCGGCAACTATTAAAACGAGACAAGCAGTATGAAATTCTTTTTCCTTCGCCTGTGGGCGATCTGGCACCGACTGCGTCGGGGTGCGCATTACCAGCGTGGCAACCAGGCCGTGTATGAGCCGCAGGTCGACGCACTGTTGCGACGGGCGAATCCGTTTGCTGGCTGGAACGAGCGCGCTAACTGGATGATCGATCTGGCGGAATGGCTGCGGCATGTCCCGCTGGCTGCCTTGGTGGAAGATGGTGACAAGCAGCGTGCCAGACACCGACGTCTGCTATTCTTGCTGGATTGGCTCGACAGTCACCGTGACGTTCGTCGCGTGGTGCAAGCCACGTTGCAAAAAACCCTGCGCGAGGCAGCCGGCCCGGAACTGTTTTGCGCCACCGGCTTGCCGCGTGAGCCGGCGTTTTTCAGCGAGCTGGTCGAGCGCACCGTCAAGTTCGTGCTGCCCAGGCCGCCCGGGCAGCACGATTTGTCTGCATTGTTTACTGCGATGTTTCCGGAACCGGCCGATGCCGGCTGGCTGCTGGCGCTGGACCATATCACCATGTCGCGCGTTGCCAAAATATGCATGGACGACGGCATTCGCCACACTTATACCCAGCAAATCGACGAGGCGCTGACCTACCTGGTTACCATGATTGTATCGGTCGGCATCAGTCCGGCCTTTCGGCAGCGGCTGGGGCCGAAGCTGCCGTTGCAGGCGACGCCTTTCATGGCATTGCGGCGCGAAACGGAAAGATTCTGCATGGCTGGTCCGCATGATCCTTCTGCCATGCGCAGCGTGCGCATGCTGATTGCGGTGTGTCAGGCGCAAACTGACCGCATTTATACCCACCTTGACGAGTATGGCGTGTCGATCGGCTTGGTCTACAGCATCGAGCGCATGCGTGCCCAGCTAATGCGCATGGCGCGCCTACTCGATCTGCGGGCAGTAACGCTGCCTACGCCGCAGGGTGCCGGCCAAGTACAGGCACTGCTGGCCGATCTGATCGGCGCCCATCACGCCCGTGCGTCGGTGCCGGGGCTGGTGCATCGCAGCTTCTCGCTGCTGGCGCGCAAAATGGTTGAACGCAATGCCGACCATGGCGAACAATACATCGCCCGCAACCGCCAGGAATACCGGACCATGCTGAATGCAGCTTATCTCGGCGGCATCATCATCGTGTTTACGGTACTGGCCAAGTTTGCGGTAGCCGATGCCGGCCTGGCGAATTTTTTCGAGGGCTGGTTTTTGTCGCTCAATTATGCGGCAAGCTTCATTCTCATCTCGACTCTGGGCGGTGTCCTGGCGACCAAGCAGCCGGCGGTCACTGCTCCGGTGCTGGCTGCCAGGATGGGCGACCTCAGTTCAAAGAGCGGCTTGCGCAGCCTGTTGCTGGAAATCGCATTGTTGCTGCGCTCGCAGGCAGCGGCGGTATTCGGCAATCTGATCGCAGTGATCCCGGTCATGACATTGCTGGCATTCGCTATTTTCCAGTTGTCCGGCGCGCCGCTGCTGCCGCCCGAAAAAGCGCATGCCACGCTCCAGTCACTGTCGCTGTTCGGTATCACGCCCTTGTTTGCGGCATTGACCGGTGTATTGCTCTGGCTATCGAGCCTGGCTGCCGGCTTTGCCGACAACTGGTTCGCGTTGCGTCAGTTGCGCGCAGCTCTGGCGCATCATCGGCGGCTGGTGCATGCGCTGGGGACGGTCCGAGCCGAGCGACTGGCGCACTGGGTGGAGCGTCACGTGGCGAGCATTGCTGGCAACCTGTCTTTGGCCGTCCTGCTGGGCATGGGGCCGGTTGTCATGCAGTTTTTCGGCATGCCGCTGGATGTGCGGCATGTAACCCTGTCCACCGGCAGCATGGCGGCGGCGGTTGGCAGTCTCGGCTGGGGCAGCCTCGCTGCGCCGGAATTCTGGCAGGCTGCCGGCGGCATCGTCGCGATCGGCTTGCTCAATGTAGGCGTGGCATTCAGTTGCGCGTTGGCTTTGGCGCTGCGCGCGCGCAATGTGCCAGCACGCACGCGGCGGCTGGTGTTTCGTTCGGTGCTGCGCCGGTTTACCAGCATGCCGCGCTTTTTCCTGTTCCCGCAAAATCAGGAAGGCAATCTGACGGCCGTCGAGCCCACCAATGCGGCCAACGGTTCACCGGAACGGGAAAAAAGAGCAAAGAACGGCAATTGAGGAGGCGGTGGCTTGGCTTGGGGTAGTGCAAATTTGGCCATGCGGCATGGACTGGCGCAGGGGTTTCAGGTAGAATTGCCCGGTTTGGATGCTGGCCTGCATGGATTGAATTGCGCTCGCCAGTACCCGCTGGTTTCGCTTCACTTACTCCTGCTACCATGAAAAAACTAATTGCATTCCTCGCGCTTGCGGGTGTTGCGCACTTCGCCGCAGCAGCGGACGTCGGCGGCAATGCCGCAGCAACCAGAGCCAAGGTTGAAATGTGTATCGGTTGCCACGGCATTCCGGGCTACAAAGCCACTTTTCCTGAAGTTTATCAAGTGCCGATGCTGGGCGGCCAGTCGGCGAAATACCTTGAAAGCGCGTTGAAAGCCTATCAAAAAGGCGACCGCAAGCATCCTACGATGCAAGGTATTGCCGCCAGCCTGTCGGAGCAGGATATTGCCGATGTTGCTGCTTATTACGCGCAACAGAAATAAGGGATGCCCACCATGAAAAACATGATTACTGCTGCGGTGCTGGTACTGACTTCCGCAATCTCCTTCAATGCGGTTGCGGCTGGTGATATCGCCGCCGGCAAGGAAGCCGCCCAGAAAAACAACTGCTTCACCTGCCACGGCCAGGATTACAACACGCCGATCGATGCGACTTATCCAAAGCTCGCCGGACAGCACCAGGATTACCTGACACATGCAATGATTGCCTATCAGCGCGGCGGCAAGGGCCCCAACGGCCGCGCCAACGCAATCATGGAAGGCCAGGTCAAGCCATTGAGCAAAAAGGATATCCAGAATATCGCTGCTTACCTGCACAGCCTCCCAGGCACACTGGTGCTGCGCAAATAAAGCCAGGCGTTTTCGCTCAATAAAAAGCCACGGATGCCGTGGCTTTTTTCATTGTTCTTCGATGGTTCAGGATCGGCTGCGCCGCTTCACGCAATCGATATACGCTGCGCCATCAGGCGGCAATCCATTGCGCTGCGAAGTCCAGATCATTTCGCCCAGACATTCCATGATCTGGTGGTGCGCATCATGTTCGGATTGGAGCTTTTGCGCTAGCGCCAGGTATGCCGCGCGAATTCCGGGCGGCTGGTCGATCGATACCTGTTCGGCAATCGACAGGTGCATCGACAAATGCAGAAAAGGGTTGCTTTGGCCATCCTCGACAGTATAGTCGGCGGCCAGCGCGACATCGACATTGTCCAGGTGGCTGGCATATTCCGGATGTTGTGCGATCCAGTCGCGCGCAATGGCTTCCAGCGGGGTCAGAATGTCATTGCCGCGATGCTTGCGATAGGTATCGCAAAAAAAGTGCCGAACATCATGTTGCGAAGGGGTAAACATGCGTCATCAAAAATGGTGGTATCGGCCATCGCGTGGCTACTCAAGACAATCAAGCGCATTTTACGCCGATTCGCAGCCGGCCGAGAGCAGCGGTTTGTAATAAGATGCTGGTTTGATGACGTCGCTAGGGATACATGATGCTGGATGTTGCCACGCTCGATACGCTGTTTCGCCATGCCCGTACACATAACGCATGGTCCGACCGGCCGGTTACCGACCAACAGCTGCAGCAGATTTATGAACTGATGAAGTGGGGGCCGACTTCCGCCAATTGCAGTCCGGCACGCATCGTGTTCGTGAAATCGGCGGCGGAAAAGGAAAAGCTGGTGGCTTGCATGTCACCCGGCAATGCCGCCAAGACTGGCACTGCGCCGGTGACTGCGATTATCGGCATGGATCTGGCCTTCTACGACAAATTGCCGCAGCTTTTTCCGCATACTGATGCGCGCTCGTGGTTTGCCGGGAACCAGCCGCTGATCGATGCCACGGCGTTTCGCAATTCCTCGCTGCAGGGCGGCTATTTCATCCTGGCTGCGCGCGCCATCGGTCTCGATTGCGGCCCGATGTCTGGCTTTGATGCGGATAAGGTGAATGCGGCTTTTTTTGCCGGAACCGCCATCAAAGCCAATTTCGTCTGTAGCCTGGGATATGGCGATGCAATCGGACTGCATCCGCGTTCACCGCGGCTGGCTTTTGACGAAGCCTGCCGGATTGTTTGAGCCGCAAGCGCCGGCACAGGGCCGGCGCTGTCTGCACACTCAACTCAGACCATACACCAGCACCCAGCAGCCGAGGGCGGCAAATATTGCGGCAGCGGCAAGCCGCACCCATTTCACCGGCAGCCAGTGCGCAGTCGTCTTGCCAAGCAAGACCGCCGGTACGATGGCCAGCATTTCGCCCACTGTCGCGCCTGCCATCACGGCGGTGATGTCTTGATATTTGGCGGCCAGCACAAACGTCGCCGCCTGTGACTTGTCGCCCATTTCAGCCAGCAAAAAAGTGACGAATGCAGTCAGCACCAGGCTGTGAGACGATTTGAACATTGGTTCGTCTTCGTCATGGTCATGCTCCGGCATCAGGCTCCAGATCGCAACTGCAAAAAACATCACCACCAAAACCCAACGCAATACACCTGGAGGGAACAGGTGCGATACGAAAGCGCCCAGCCAGGCCGTTACACCCATCCACAACAACGTGGCCAGGAAAATGCCGATGATGATCGGCCACGGTCGCCGGTAGCGGGCGGCTAGCAACAGCGCCAGAACCTGGGTCTTGTCGCCCATTTCGCCCAGCGCGACGATCAATGTCGAATTCAAAAATGCGTCCATGTATATCGCGACCTGTTCAGTGAGGAAATTACGGCCGCAGTCGAGCGGCAGGAGCGGCATGTGCGCCGGTGCTGACAAAATTGCCGAGCCGGGCGCTAAATGCGCAGTTGGGTCGTGCAGGGATGGCCGGCATCAAACGCCTTTATCAGGCAGCGGGGTCTTGTCGGGATACTCGCATAGATCGGCAATGATGCAGTTCCAGCACAGCGGCTTGCGCGCAATGCAGGTGTAGCGTCCATGCAGAATCAGCCAGTGATGGGCGTCGTGCCGGAATTCTGTCGGGACATGTTTCATCAATTGCCGTTCGACTTCATCGACATTCTTGCCAGGGGCAAGTCCGGTGCGATTGGCAACTCGGAAAATATGCGTGTCGACAGCAATGGTTGCTTCGCCAAATGCAGTGTTGAGCACCACGTTGGCAGTTTTACGGCCGACGCCAGGCAGGGCTTCCAGCGCTTCCCTGGTACGAGGCACATGGCCTTTGTGTTCGGCGAGCAGGATACGACAGGTTTCAAAAATATTTTTGGCCTTGTTGCGATACAGGCCGATGGTGCGGATGTACGGGATCAGGCCATCCACGCCCAGAGCAAAAATCGTTTGCGGCGTATTGGCGACTGGGAACAGCAGGCGGGTTGCCTTGTTGACCGACACATCGGTTGCCTGCGCCGACAGGATCACGGCAATCAGCAGTTCAAACGGCGTGGTATAGGCCAGTTCGGTGGTCGGATTCGGATTGGCCGCGCGCAGGCGGACAAACATCGCATGCCGCTGATCGGGCTTCATGCATCTTCCCCTGGCTGCTTCGATGCAAGCGCTGCCATTTGTTCCTGCTTCAGCCGGGCACGTTCGATGGCAGCCTGGATGATGGCTTTCTTGCGCGCCTGTTCGGATTTTTGTTCTGCCGTCAATGCCGGTTCCGATGCCAGCGTCTGGAGCTTGGCGGCAGCCTTGGCAGCCAGCCGAGCATCGTTGTCTTCCTTTTCGCGGCGCAGGCGCTGAATATGAAACTCATGGCGGTCGCGCGCATCATTTGCCTGTTGCTGCGACCAGGCATCCCAGCCAGTCTTGCTGCCGGTGACGTCGAGCATCGCGATGCAATCGACCGGGCAAGGCGCGACGCACAAGTCGCAGCCGGTGCAAAGATCCGGCACGACCGTATGCATTTGCTTGGCGGCGCCGATGATGGCGTCTACCGGACAGGCCTGGATGCACAGCGTGCAGCCGATGCACAGCGTCTCATCGATGACGGCCACCGGACGCGGCCGTTCGTTGCCATTGTCTGAATTCAGCGGAATGGCCGGCTTGCTCAGCAGCTTGGCCAGCTTGGCAATGCCAGCGGCGCCTCCCGGCGGGCACTGGTTGTACAGCGCTGCGCCGTCGGCAATCGCTTCGGCATACGGCCGGCATGCCGGATAGCCGCATTTCATGCACTGGGTTTGCGGCAACAGGTCTTCGATTTGATCGGCAAGCAGAGCAGGCACGGGTCGATTCATGGGGAAAAACAGTATTATCCTGCGTCGGGCCTTTTAATACAATCCAGCGAACCAGTGCAGGTGCATCCGGACCACCTTCCGGCATCCTGGCACTAAGCATTCTTTGGCGGCGCCAATAAAAAAAGCCGTTCTCTTGCAAGAGAACGGCTTGAATGACGAACAGTGAATCAGGCGTGGTTCTTGATGAATTCGCCTAGCTTCGGACAGATAGTTTCGCGCCAGCGACGACCGGAGAAAATGCCGTAGTGGCCGCAACCGGCCGCGACATAATCTTCCCGCATGTTTTTCGGAATGCCACTGCACAAATCATGCGCTGCCTGGGTTTGGCCAGAACCGGAGATGTCGTCCAGCTCGCCTTCCACGGTAAGCAATGCCACTGTCTTGATGTCTTGCGGACGCACCAGCTTGCCGCCAATTTCCCATGTTCCTTTTGGTAAATCGAAATCCTGGAAAACGGTTTTGATGGTTTCCAGATAGTACTCGGCCGGCATGTCGATAACCGCATTGTATTCATCATAGAATTTGCGATGATCTTCGGCAGAATCGTTGTCGCCTTCGCGCAAGTGCATGTAGAAATCCCAGTGGCTTTGCGCATGGCGGCTCGGATTCATGGCGACGAAGCCTGCATGCTGCAGGAAGCCGGGATAGACTTTGCGGCCATGGCCCGGATAATTCGGCGGCACGCCATAAATAACGGTATTTTCAAACCACGAAAAAGGCTTGTTGGTAGCCAGGTTGTTGACTTCAGTCGGCGATTTGCGCGGATCGATCGGACCGCCCATCATTGTCATGGTCTTGGGCAGCTTCGGATCGTTATCGCTAGCCATCAGCGAAATGGCGGCGAGTACCGGCACGGTTGGCTGGCAAACCGACAACACATGCAAGTCCGGCCCCAACAGACGGATGAAATCCTGCACGTAATAAACATAATCATGCAGATGGAACGCTCCTTCGGAGAGAGGTACCATGCGCGCATCGATCCAGTCGGTGATGTAGACGTCATGCTGTTCGAGCATGCTGCGCACGGTGTCGCGTAACAAGGTTGCATGGTGACCGGACAGGGGCGCAACAATCAATACTTTAGGCTGATTGAGCTTGGCGATTTCCGCGTTGCTCAAGTCTTTCTTGAAATGGATCAGGGTGCAAAAAGGCTTTTCGCTTGCAACCTGTTCCTGAATCTTGACAGTCTTGCCGTTGACGACAACTGATTCGATCGCAAACGGCGGCTTTTCGTAAGCTTTTCCCAGGCGATACATCAATTCATAGCCTGCCGCGATGCGTTGTGCAAATGGCGCATGAGCCAGTGGCGATACCGGGTTTGAAAATAGTTTTGCAGACGCCTCTGCCCATTGAATAAGCGGATTAATGAAGTTCCGGTTTAATTCATGAAATTGGTACAGCATGGTGGCCTCTTCAAATAGTGCAGCGCGAAAACCTAATAACTGCTTTTGTTGCATTGCATCATAAACCATTTTATGTCTGCATGCAGGAAAATTTCTTGCATTAAACAAATTTTACAAACGACGATGACTAGTTTGCAAATATATTCTATTTCCCCTTTAAATCTTTTCATGCAAACATATTGTTGCCTAGCAACATATCATATTTCTAAATTCCAGTTCATATCTTCAGAAAGCTTTTTCTACTTCAATTCCTTATTTTGTTAATTACGTCTGTTTTTTGAAAAAACAATCGAATCTTTGCAATACAAATGTTCATACGTATAACGTTTTTTTCATTTCCTGCAGCCTGCAATACAACACTAATAAGCCATCATCCATAAATTTCTATCGATAAATTGCCTTCTTATCTTGCTGTCAGTCTTTATATAGAACACGTTTGCAATTACTTGAAGCAAGTTATGCCGGGTAGTTTTTACAAACATGCTCTGTTATCCAAAACCATATTCATTTTTTTACATTCTATAAGCTGATTCGTCCGATCTGTCATATAGGGCAACCCTGCTTTAATCGGATTCAAGAGTACATAGCGTCGTGCATCCGGTAAATAACTCATGAGCATAAGTTATGCCAGTAATGCAGCGAAGCCATTTGTTCTCTGCGTGCAAGGCGTTTACTGTATTTTGAATAAGCAATACAGTAGTCTGATACTGATGGCGGCAATGGCAAAAGCAAGGAGGTGCATGTTAAAATTTACATATGAGAAATAGTCGAAATACACAGCGCATGCAAGTCTGGCTCGCCATTTGTGCGTTGCTGTTTGCCGCATTGGCACCGACTATTTTTCATGGATTGTCTGGTTTGGGCAAACAGGCTTTGGTCTGGAACGAAATTTGTACCGCCAGCGGCCTGCAACTTCGCATACCGCAGGCAGATCACAGCGCGTCCGAATCGACTGAAAAGGGCATGGGTTTCGCGCATTGCCCATTTTGCCTGACGCATGCTGATCAAGCCGGGGTGCCGCCGGTTCTTGCGCTGTGGCTCCCCGCAAACGACGGCATGACGCGCCTTCCGGTACTTTTCTCCCAATCCCAACGACCGCTTTTCATTTGGCTTGCTGCGCAGCCGCGCGCCCCTCCCACCATCGTTTGATTTCCCGATTTGGGTCCGCCATTTTCCTTTCAGGACAATGCTGCGGATGCGCGCCATGCGCTGCCGCATTGCATGATGATTGGTTTCTGCTTACTCCTGAGTTTCTGAGGTCATGCATGCTTGCAGACGGCCATGCCACGCGTAATCCCATTGCCTCTCATGTTAACGGCCACCCCTCGCATTCTCAGCTGGGTGGATTGGAAATATTAATTTTTATCAAGAAAAATATAATGACAATTATCTTTAAAAACCGTGAGCTGCAGCGGATCCTGCAATGGATTCAATGGCCTGGTTATGCGGTATCTGTACTATGGGTGTTTCAGCTTCCAGATGCATCTGCCCAGGAAAAAATGCTGCCTCCTGTTATCGTTACCGCACAGCCGGTGGCCAGCCAGACGCTATTGCCGATTGAAGCAGCCCGGGAGCATATCGGCACTACCCCAGGTGGCGCCAACATCGTCGATGCCGAGCAGTACAAGGAAGGCCGCGTCTCCACCTTGAGCGATGCATTGCAGTTTTCGCCTGGCGTTTTCATTGCGTCCCGCTTCGGCGCCGAAGAATCGCGCCTGTCGATTCGCGGATCAGGCTTGCAGCGGACCTTCCATATGCGCGGCATTCAACTGCTGCAGGATGGCGTGCCGTTAAACCTGGCCGACGGCAGCGCGGACTTTCAGGCGGTCGAGCCACTTTCGGCGCGCTACGTTGAAGTCTATCGTGGCGCCAATGCCTTGCAGTTCGGTTCCACGACCCTGGGCGGAGCGGTCAATTTCGTGAGCCCCTCCGGCCTGACGCATCCACGATGGGCAGCGCGGGTTGAGGGTGGCAGCTTCGGTTACCGGCGAGCGCAAATTTCTGCTGCCGGCAAGAGCACTACGACTGACTGGTTCATCGCCGGCTCGCATTTTCAGCAAGATGGATTTCGTGATCACTCCAGGCAAAATACGCAAAGAATTTCCGGTAACCTCGGCTGGTCACTTGCCGATTCAGTGGAGACGCGCTTTTTCTTGACGGCGGTAAAAAGCGATTCGGCATTGCCCGGCGCGCTGACCAAGGCAGAAATGCATGCCAGGCCGACAAAAGCCGATCCTGTCACCGTAACGGGGAACCAGCATCGGGATTTCGACCTGGTTCGACTGTCAAACATGACGACAATCCAGATCAATCCAGAGCAGCGCATCGAAGTAGGCGGATTCTATACTTACAAGTCGCTGTACCACCCGATTTTTCAAGTGCTTGAACAAGGATCGGATGATTACGGCATTAACGCCCGCTTCATCAGCGATCAGCAACTGCTCGGCAATAAAAACCAGCTGATCGTCGGTACGTTCCTGTCGGCGGGCAAAGTGTCGGACGACCGCTTTGCCAATATCGGCGGCCAGCCTGGCGTGCGCACTGCTCAGGCACAGCAACGCTCCAGGAACTATACGATTTTTGCAGAGAATCAGTATTACTTCTTGCCGGCGACCGCCTTGATTATGGGCGTCCAGACAGTGGCAGCGACACGCCGTTTGAACGACCAGTTTCTTGCCAACGGCGATAACAGCGTGGATCAATCGTACCGCCGCGTGTCGCCGAAAATCGGCATGCGCCATGCGTTGACAACTGACGTGCAGGTATATGGCAACCTCAGCGGCAGCTATGAACCGCCTTCGTTCGGAGAGTTGGCTGGCGGGCCGAGTGTGACGCCGGTCGATGCGCAGCGTGCCCGCACCGTCGAGGTCGGCTCACGCGGCCTGATCAGGCCGGACTGGGGAAATCTGCGCTGGGATGTCTCGCTGTATCGTGCAAACGTCAGAAATGAATTGTTGTCATTGAACGATCCCAGCGGAATTCCGCTTGGGACAAGCAATGCAGGCCAGACCATCCACCAGGGGATTGAAGCCGGATGGGAAGCCAGCATCGGTCGGGCATGGACGATACGCGCAAACTACCTGTTCAACGATTTTCGCTTCGACGGCGACCGCACCTATGGGGATAACCGGCTGGCCGGCGTCCCGCGTCAATTCGCCCATGGCGAGATACTGTACAGGCTGGAAAACGGCCTGTATTTCGGGCCGAATGTACGGCTCGCATCGTCAACCTTTGTCGATCATGCGAATTCTCTGCAGGCAGCAGGTTATGGCATCGTCGGTTTCAAGATCGGGCAGCGGATCAGCAAAAATGTTTCCTGGTTTGTCGATGCCAGAAACCTGGCCGACAAGATATATGCGGCAACCACCAATGTTGCGGCCGACCTGAAAGGACTCGACGGCAGGCAATTCTATCCTGGCGATGGCCGGTCATTGTATGCGGGAATTGAAATGAAGTATTGAAAGCAGTTTGGCGGCATAAAAAAACGCCCCCTGGTTTGCGCCAGGCGGCGTTTTTTACACGCGGGCCGGATCGCCGCTTAATCGAATACCGGGGTTTCGACGCCAAGGATCTTGTGCAGCTTGGGCGACGTCGTGGTGTACTGCATGTGGATTTTCTTTTCCGGGAAGATGTACGGCGCGGCCCCGAACGCAGCCAGTGCCGCTTCGTGGAAGCCCGATAAAATCAGTTTTTTCTTGCCGGGATAGGTGTTGATGTCGCCGACCGCGAAAATACCCGGGACATTGGTCTCGAACTTTTCGGTATCGACCTTCAATTGCTTGCGTTCGATATCCAGGCCCCATTCGGCGATCGGACCAAGTTTGGGCGACAGGCCGAAAAACACCAGTAGGTAATCCAGCGGCAGGCGGCGGGTCACGCCATCGGCGCCGGTCACTTTAATTTCCGAAATCTTTTGTTCTTTCGGCTCGAAACCGGTGACCTGGCCCACCAGGAATTGCATTTCAAAGTTTTCGCACAATTCCTTCATTTTGGCCACCGATGCCGGCGCTGCGCGGAACTCGTCGCGGCGATGCAGCAGGATCACCGATTCGGCCTTGCCGACGAAGTTCAGTGCCCAGTCCAGCGCCGAGTCGCCACCGCCGCAAATGACCAGATTCTTGCCGTGAAAACGGCTTGGATCCTTGACCCGATAAAACAGCTGGTCATTGTCAAACTGTTCGATGCCTTCGACCTTGATGGTGCGCGGCTGGAACGAACCGACGCCGGCGGCGATGAAAATGGTCTTGCTGATGAAACGGGTGCCCATCGAGGTTTCGACATTGAAGCGGCCGTCTTCGCGTTTCTCGACCAGCGTGACTTCCTGGTTCAGGTGGAAGGTCGGTTCGAACGGTTCGATCTGTTTCAACAGGTTGTCAGTCAGTTCCTGGCCGGTGCACACCGGTACCGCCGGGATATCGTAAATCGGCTTGTCCGGATACAGTTCCACGCATTGGCCGCCGACCGCCGGCAACGAATCGATCACATGTGCCTTGATTTCCAGAAGGCCTAGCTCGAACACCTGGAACAAGCCAACTGGGCCGGCGCCGACAATCACGGCATCGGTTTCAATCGGGACCGAGGTGGTAGCGGCATTCGGGTTAAGGGCGAGGGTGGAGGCGTTCAGGCCGGCGCTGGTTTCCATACGACTGTCAAATTCCTGTTTTATGGTCAATAGTGAAAAAGCCGGTGAATTGCAGCCGCCGGCTTTTCGTGCTTGGATTACTGATCGGGTGCTGCTGATGTTTCGTCGCACGCAATGTCGCGGCGTGCAGGCACCAGTTGTTACCGCTCGAGAAACTGCAATTTTTCTTGTGTGTCTTTCCATTCCTCGGCTTCCGCCAACGGCGCCTTGGTCTTGGTGATCGACGGCCACTTGCGTGCCAATTCAACGTTGAGCTTGATGAATGGCTGCTGGTCAGCGGGCACATCTTCCTCGGCATAGATTGCATTGACCGGGCATTCGGCCACGCATACCGCGCAGTCGATGCATTCATCCGGGTCGATTGCCAGGAAATTAGGGCCTTCGCGGAAGCAATCTACCGGGCATACATCGACACAGTCTGTATAGCGACAGCGGATGCAGGATTCGGTCACAACGTGGGTCATAACAGTCCTATCTTTAAATGAAACTAAAACGGGTTTGGAGCCTGTGGCGGACCTAATCGCGAGAAAAACCGCATTTAATCTCGGCAATCGGTCGCAAAGCCTTGTATTTTAAGACATTTTAGACTTTCCCACAAACAGCGGTTAGACAAAATACGCATAAGCAAATGCAATGCTTGCGCCAGGCGTGGCCGGCTTGCGGTGCAGATCTACGCAAAAAATCGGTTAAAATTCAATGAACAGCGTCCAATCAACAAAATTTCCTGGCATGAGGCTGACAGGATTATGACCGATGCCGGGCGCATTTTGCATCGATTGCGCCCAATGGCGCCAGCGTATGCGGCAAGCTACCGTGATCAATCCGACATGAAATCAAAAATCCTGATCGCCCGGGCGATTTTTCCTGATGTGCTGGAGCGCCTGGCAAGTCAGTTCGATATTGAGGCCAACCAGGACGACCATGTTTATTCCACAAGCCAGCTAATTGAAAAGTTGGCGGGCAAGCAGGGCATGTTGGCCACCGCCAGCGAACGCATCACCGCAGAGCTGATCGGCGCCAGTCCGACGCTCAAAATTATCGCCAACATGGCAGTCGGCTTCAATAATATCGATTTGGATGCGGCCACCAGCGCCGGCGTCATGGTGACCAATACGCCGGATGTGCTGAATGAGACCACTGCCGACTTTGCCTGGGCGCTGTTGATGGCTACGGCGCGCCGGATCACCGAGGCCGAACAGTGGCTGCGTGCCGGAAGATGGGAAAAATGGCGCTATGACGCCTTTCTGGGGGCCGACGTGCATGGCGCCACGCTTGGCATTCTGGGCATGGGACGCATCGGTCAAGCGATTGCCCGGCGTTCGAGCGGTTTTGGCATGCGTGTGGTCTACCATAACCGAACACGACTGCCGGCAGACATCGAAGCTGGCGCGAACCATGCGCAGCTAGTCAGCAAGGAAGAATTGTTGCGCCGTGCCGATCATTTGATGCTGGTATTGCCCTATTCCCAGCTTACCCATCATGCCATTGGTGCTGCGGAACTGGCGCTGATGAAACCTTCCGCGACCTTGGTCAATATCGCCCGGGGCGGCATTGTCGATGA
This sequence comes from Paucimonas sp., assembly GCA_036675285.1. Lineage (GTDB taxonomy): Bacteria > Pseudomonadota > Gammaproteobacteria > Burkholderiales > Burkholderiaceae_D > Paucimonas. The sequence goes on from JAKFFK010000081.1 coordinate 26,700, forward strand.
TGCGGCGCTGATTGCCGCGCTGCGGACCCGGCAGATTGCCGGCGCCGGACTGGACGTGTTCGAGAATGAACCGGCATTGCACCCGGATTTCCTCACGCTTGCCAATGTCGTCCTGACGCCGCATATCGGCAGCGCAAGCGCGCCGACGCGCCGGGCAATGGCCGATTGTGCCGCGGCTAACCTGATGGCTGCCTTTTCCGGCGGCTTGCCGCCCAATCTGTTGAATCCGCAAGCCGTACGCAACGCATGCGCGAACCATCGCTAACGCAAACGAGCAAATAAAAAGCCGCGCAGGAAACCACGCGGCTTTAAGAAGGAAGCGCCGGACTCACCGGTTGATGCGGCCCTAAGCCTTCAAGTCCGCCACCAGCGCAATGTATTGTTGCATGGCGCTTTCTTTGGCAGTGCCTTTCAAGGTATCCCAGGCATCCCATTTGGCACGGCCGACCATGTCGGAGAAGCCGGGGCGCTCACCGGCCGCATCGCCATTGCTGGCCTGTTTGTACAACGCATACATTTTTAGCAGCGTCATGTTGTCGGGACGCTCCGGCAGATTTTTGGATTCGGCAAGTGCTTGTTCGAACTCGGCTTGCAGGGTCATCATGACTCTCTTGAAAATAGGTGAATGCCGCAGGTGCATGCAGGCGGCGGGTAATTTTACTGTGCGATCGTGAAGCGAGATGCCCGGCTTGGAAAGCTGCTGCCGCCAAGCCGGTATCTACTCTTCGTCATCGTCGGACGAGCCGGTCGCCAGGCTGACCGCACCCTTGGCAACCGAGGCGGTGGCCCCGACTGCAGCCGAGCCTACCGATAGTCCGACACCGACCGCGGTACCGGCCACTGAAACCGCAGTCGATGCGACCGTGATGACGGTACAGCCGCTCAGCAGCGTCGCGCCAGTCACGCAGGATGAAACGATCATTTTTTTCCAGAACATGCGCATGCGTCCAATCAATTGCCAGGTTGGCGCAGATGCAGAGTCCTTATACGCCCAAAAGTTCCACTTCGAAAATCAGCGTGGCATTCGGTGGAATCACGCCGCCGGCGCCGCGTGCGCCGTAACCGAGCGCAGCAGGGATGATCAGTTTGCGTACGCCGCCGACTTTCATGCCTTGCACGCCCTGGTCCCAACCTTTGATGACATGGCCGGCGCCGAGCGGAAAATCAAACGGCTCATTGCGGTCCTTGCTGGAGTCGAATTTGCTGCCGGCGCTGCCATCGGGGTTTTGCAGCCAGCCGGTGTAATGCACGCTCACATGGTTGCCGGCCGTGGCTTCGGCGCCATTGCCGACAGTGATATCTTCATACTCCAGTCCGGTCGAAGTCATGGTTGTTGACATAATGTTCCTTGATGGTGTGATTGTAAATGCAGTGTAAACTGCCGAGATTGTAGCAGGGTATGGCGAATGTTTTTCCAGCTGTGCAGGCTGCGGCTTGCGAAGCGACAAGGAAAAAAGCACGGCTCTCCCGTTTGGGTCGCCGCGTGAGACTTGCAGCAGCAAAGCGGACTGTCTGGCATAAAACCGGATCACAAGGAATGGAATCAAGACGCATGAGGAAATACAGGCAAGAGGCAGCGCGATGATACGACCGGTATTGATCGCCTTCGGCAAGGCAGTGTGGTCGCAATTGCATATTCGAATGCTAATGCTGACGATCATTCCCTTCATTCTGTCAGTCGTGATTTGGGGCGTGGTCCTGTATTTCAGCTTGCAACCGATGATCGACTGGGTACATGCCTATTTCATCGACCATCATCTGTTCCGGATGGTCGACGACTGGCTGGCGATGTTCGGGTCGGGATTCGCGACCACGGTGATCGTGCCGCTGCTGGCCATGTGGGTATTGCTGCCGCTGATGATTTTGACAGCGCTGGTTTTCATTGGCGCACTGGCAATGCCGGTAATTATTCGCCACGTGGCAAGCCGTCACTATCCCCAGCTTGAACAACGCAACGGCGGCAGCATCTGGGGCAGTCTGTGGCTGTCATCGACTTCCTTCATTTTGTTTCTGATCCTATGGATTGTCAGCCTGCCGCTGCTGGCGATTCCGCCACTGGGATTCATCGTCCAGCCGCTGCTGTGGGGCTGGCTGACTTACAAGGTGCTGACTTATGATGCGCTAGCCGACCATGCGGACCGGCAGGAATTTCGTGCGATACAGCGGCTGCACCGCTGGCCTTTGCTGTTGATCGGCACGCTGACCGGGGCCATGGGCGCGGCGCCGACGCTTTTGTGGCTCGGCGGCATTCTATCGGTGGTACTCTTTCCTTTTTTTGCGGCAGTATCGATCTGGCTGTATGTGCTGGTGTTCGTGTTTACCGGCTTATGGTTCGAACATTACTGCCTGAATGCATTGCAGGAATACCGTGCCGGCGCAGGCGGCAACGAACTGGCATTGCCTGTGGCGCCGCAGCTAAAGGATCTCAATTGACACCCAAGGCGCGACTGCGCGACTGAGGCGTTACGCTCGGCGCGCGCTGAAACGTTAATTAACAACAGGAATACTTGCATGGTCTTTGGATTGATTATCATCGGCGACGAAATTTTGTCGGGCAAGCGTGTCGACCAGCATTTTTCCAAAGTGGTCGAATTGCTGGGCGCGCGCGGCCTGCAGCTTGGATGGGCGGAATATCTGGGCGACGATCCGGCGCGAATTACCGCGACCTTGCGCCGCACCCTGGCCAGTGGCAATGTCGTGTTTTCCTGTGGCGGCATTGGCGCCACGCCCGACGACCATACGCGCCAGTGTGCTGCAGCGGCACTGGGAGTGCAACTGATGTTGCATCCGGACGCTCGGCACCGTATCGAAGAGCGCTTCATGGATATGGCGCGTGAAGCCGGGACGGTGCTCGATTTACAGTCTGCGGAGAACCTGCACCGGCTGAAAATGGGCGAGTTTCCGCAGGGCGCCGGCATCATTCCGAACCCGTACAACAAAATTCCCGGATTTTCGGTGCAAGGCAGCGACCAGGCTGCGCATTATTTCGTGCCGGGTTTTCCGGTGATGGCATGGCCGATGATCGAGTGGGTGCTGGACCAGTACTATGCCCACTTGTTTCATCAGGTGCCCCGGCTGGAACAATCGGTGCTGGTGTTTGATTCGATGGAATCGCGCCTGACGCCGCTGATGGAAGCCATTGAAGCGGAGTTTTCATTGGTGAAAGTGTTTAGCTTGCCCAATGTCGGTGATGCCCAGACCCGTCGCCATATTGAACTTGGCGTCAAGGGAGATCCGGCGCAGACCGCGGCGGCATTTGCCAGGCTGCTGGGGGGCCTGGATCAGCTTGGCTCTGAGTACCGGCCGGCATGATTCGCTTGCCGGCTCACTGCGACTATCGCCTGCCGGGCCGGGCATGCCCGGACAGCAGATACCGGTCAATTGCCGTGCAACTTGCTATGATGCCGGTTTTGACAGCATTCATTGAATACGGCCATGTTTGATTTTTTTCGAAAGCGTATTGGCAGGGCAGCGAGCAATGCTGCGCGTGTCGATCCGGTTGAGCCAGCTGCAATTGCCGAAGTATCGGTGTCGGACCGCGAGATTGCATTGGCCCGGGTGGCCGAATTGGCAGACGATGAACCGGCGGCAGTCGACTTCATCCTGCAGTGTGAATTTGCCGATGCCAGGCTCCTGGCCGCCGAGCATGTGTATTCCAGGCCGATGGTCGAGCGGGTGCTGCAGGCGATGCGCAACAGCGACCGGCGGGTTGTCAAGCTCATGCAGGGGCGACTGGATTACTGCAGGCAATGGGAAGCAGATGAACAGCAGGCCAATCACTGCATCACGCAGGCCCGGCAACTGGTGTCGTCGCCGCATCTGACGCCGAACCAGGTTGCCGACCTGGATCGGGCATGGCAAAAGATCCAGCATGTCGCGCCGCCTTTGCAACACACTTTCGATAACCCGCGAAGCCGACTGCAACAGCGGCTGGCAGAACAGGCCGACCTTCAGCGCAGGGTGCTGGACGCACTTGCCCAAGTGCGCAACTGGATGTCCGACGATGCTTTCGTCGTATCTGCCGATGCAATGCAACAATTATCCGTGCTGGAACAGCAGGTCGTACAACAGCGCGCATCTGCCGAAGCAGCATCGCTGCCGAAAAACCTGCTGCCGGAGTTTGCGCAAGCCGTGACAGATCTAAGGCAGGCGCTGCTACGGATCGCGCAGTCAGAGGAAGGCATTGCGGCGCGCCGGACACTGCTGGCGCAATGGGAAGCCGCAGCGCCTGCATCATTGACAGAAGCGGCAATCATGCAGGCATGGCGCGCCGCGCCGGCGCTGCCGGACCAGCGCCTGATCCAGCCATTGCAGGCGCGACTGGATATGTTGCTGCTACAGATCAAACAGTCGCATATCGCTCAGCAAGATGCCGGTCATCCGGTGAATCCGGACTTGCAGAACCAATTTGCGGCCGGATTGGCGCGCCTGGAACAGGCATTGCAGGAAGGCGCGTTGCAAGCCGCTGCAGAGCAGGACCGGGTAGTGCGTTCGCTCGACCAGAAGCTGGCGCGGCCGTCCGCCGAACAGACTGCAAACCTGACCAGATTGCGGGCCGAGTTGGTGCGTTTGCAAGGCTGGGCCAGATGGGGCGGCAATGTGTCGCGCGAAGAGCTGTTGCATGCAGCCATGTCTTTGCCGGCCCAGTCGCTAGCCGTTGCAGAACTGGCCAGAAAAGTTGGCAGTCTGCGCGAACGCTGGAAATCCCTGGATATTTCCGCCGGCCCGGCCGGCAAGGACTTGTGGCAGCGATTTGATCTGGCTTGTACTGCGGCGTATGCACCGGCGGCCGCGCATTTCAAGCAACTCGCCGATGAACGGGCGCGAAACGCAGCCAAGGCGCAAACCCTGATCGACGAATGCAGCTCATTTGCAAGCGCATTTCTGGTCGATGGCAGCGAACCTGAGCAGCTCGACTGGAAAGCTGCCGCCACATTCTTGGATCGGATGCGCCAAGCCTGGCGCCAGCTGGGAACCCTCGATCGCAAGGATAAAAAGCGCCTGGATCTGGCATTCGATGCCGCGCTGGACCGCCTGGCCGAGCCGCTGGCCGCACAACGCAGCCGGGAAGTGGCGCAGCGAGAGAAGTTGATTGCAGAAGCGGCCAACCTCAATCCGCAGGAGCGCGGCACACTGGATGCCGTACGCGATCTGCAAGAGCGCTGGCAACAGCACTCCAGGGCTATGCCGCTGGAGCGCCGGCAAGAACAGCAACTGTGGCAGCGCTTTCGGGAGCAATGCGATACGGTTTTTGCGAAGCGCAAGGAAGTTGCCTTGGCTGCCGATACCGATCGGCGTCAGCACCTAGCCGAGAAAACGGCACTGTGCGCACGGCTGGAAGCAGCGCAATCCGGACCGGACACATCCATCCGCCAGTTATTGCGCGATACGCGGACGGCCTGGAACCAGATCGGGTCGGTGGCCCATGCTGCAGAACGTGCGATTGAGGACCGGTATCGACAGGCGGAGCAGTCCTTGCAACGGCGGCTGGAGGACGCGAAACGGCACGAGCTCGCCGCCTGCCTGCAAGCATTGCAGATCCGCTTGCATTCATGCCAGGCGCTGGAACAACTACTGGCGACAATGGCGGCAGTGCCGGCCGATCAGTTGATGAGAGCGCAAAACGAGTGGGCCGGGTTAGCATCGGCCGGGACCCAATACGAGGATTTGCTGCAGACGCGGTTTGCGGCTGCCATTACGGCAGCGCAGGCGCAGGACCGTGATTATGCGCTGAGTCTGGAATCGCAGCGTGGCTTGCTATTGGATGAATTGTTACGGCTGGAAATTCTGAGCGGCCTGGACAGTCCGGCGGAATTTTCACGGCGGCGCTTGCAACTGCAGGTCGCGGGTTTGCAATCGTCCCTGAAAACCGGACAGAAGCAGCCGGTGACAAACGAAAGCGAGCAATTATCAGCATTGTGTCGCTTGCCGGCACTGATAGACCAGCAAACCAGCCAGCGCATTGAGCGCATACTGGACTGGTATAAATCTGGCAAAGCAGTCATCTGACAAGAAACGCGCGTCAAAAAATACGGGCCGGTTGGCAATGCATTCAATCAGAATGCATTGCCAACCGGCCCGTATTGCTGCAGCGAAGCCGGAGCTGGAGATGTCCAGCCCGACAAAGCAGTCTTTACTTCTTGGCGCGGCCGCTAGCTTTGGCAGTTGCCTGGGACAACTGGGTCACTGCAGTGCTCAGGTTGGTTTCCAGGCTTTCGACAGCTTGCTTGGTGGACTTGGCCAATTGCTCGTAACTGGCATTGGCAGTACCGAATGCAGATTTGACCATGGCGATGACGTTCTCGGAACCAGCTGGAGCGTTCTTGCTGGCTTCTTCGATCAAAGCCAGAACCTTGCGGTTGGCTTCGGCAACTTGCTCTTCAGCAGCCTTGGTGAATTCAGCTTGTGCGCCGGAAGCGATGCTGGCAACGTGGCGGCCATAAGCCAGCGCTTTTTCTGCGCTCGGTTGGGCTTGCGCTGCGCTCAG
>JAKFFK010000035.1:0-6773 GCA_036675285.1 Paucimonas sp.
CTTGATGCCAAGCTTGCGCAGTTTGACCTGGAAAAACTCGGCAATGCCCTGAAGGCCGACCGCGACTTCCAGTTCAACTACCTGGGCCTGCAGACTCTGTACGACCGCTATTTCCTGCATCTTCGCGGCCGACGCATCGAGCTGCCACAGGTTTTCTTCATGCGTGTCGCCATGGGCCTCGCATTGAAGGAAGCCGACCGCGAAACACGCGCCATCGAATTCTACGAAATCCTGTCGTCGTTCGACTTCATGAGTTCCACGCCGACGCTATTCAATTCCGGCACGCTGCATTCGCAGCTGTCATCGTGTTATCTCACCACCGTGTCCGACGACCTGGCCGGCATTTACGATGCCATCAAGGAAAACGCCTTGCTGGCCAAGTACGCCGGCGGACTGGGCAACGACTGGACACCTGTACGCGCATTGCGCAGCCACATCAAGGGCACCAATGGTGAAAGCCAAGGGGTAGTGCCCTTCCTCAAAGTCGTCAACGACACCGCGGTCGCCGTCAACCAGGGCGGCAAGCGCAAGGGCGCGGTCTGCGCCTACCTGGAAACCTGGCACCTGGACATTGAAGAATTCCTGGAGCTGCGCAAGAATACGGGCGACGAACGACGCCGCACGCACGACATGAACACGGCAAACTGGGTTCCAGACCTGTTCATGAAACGCGTCATGGAAAACGGCGACTGGACACTCTTCTCGCCATCGGACGTGCCCGACCTTCATGACAAGTACGGCCGGGATTTTGAAGAAGCCTACACCGCCTACGAAGCCAAGACAGCCAGCGGCGAATTGCCCCTGTTCAAGAAAGTGCCCGCCAATTCGCTATGGCGCAAGATGCTGTCCATGCTGTTTGAAACCGGCCACCCATGGATCACTTTCAAGGATCCCTGCAATATCCGCTCGCCGCAGCAGCACGTCGGTGTCGTGCACAGTTCAAACTTGTGCACCGAAATCACGCTGAACACCAGCGATACCGAAATCGCCGTCTGCAATCTGGGGTCGGTCAATCTTGCCGCGCATCTCAAGCGGGATGACGCCGGAAATTATGTGCTCGACCACGAGAAACTCGAGCGCACGATCACGACCGCGATGCGCATGCTCGACAATGTCATCGACATCAATTACTACGCGGTCGAAAAGGCCCGCAACTCCAATGTGCGCCACCGCCCCGTGGGCATGGGCGTCATGGGCTTCCAGGACTGCCTGCAGTTGATGCGGGTGCCTTTTGCCTCTGATGCTGCGGTCGAGTTCTCTGACCGCTCCATGGAAGCGACCTGCTACTACGCGTACTGGGCTTCCAGCAAGCTTGCCGCCGAACGCGGACACTACGAGAGCTTCAAAGGCTCTTTGTGGGACCGCGGCATATTGCCCCAGGACACCCTGGCCATGTTGCGCGACGAACGCGGCGGCTACGTTGAAGTCGACGACAGCAGCACGATGGATTGGGACAGCTTGCGTGCGCACATCAAACAGCACGGCATGCGCAACTCGAACTGCGTGGCCATTGCGCCTACGGCCACCATCTCCAATATCATCGGCGTGTCGCCGTGCATCGAGCCCAACTATCGCAACCTCTATGTCAAGTCGAACCTGTCGGGCGAGTTCACGGTGGTCAATGACTATCTGGTACGCGACCTGAAAGATCGCAAATTGTGGGACGAGGTCATGGTCGCCGATCTGAAGTATTTTGACGGCAGCCTGGCTCGCATCGACCGCATCCCCGACGATCTGCGCAAGCTTTACGCGACAGCCTTCGAAATCAACCCAAGCTGGGTCGTCGAGTGCGCCGCGCGTCGCTCCAAATGGATAGACCAGGCCCAGTCACTGAACATCTTCATGACCGGTGTGTCGGGCAAGAAACTGGACGACACCTACAAACTGGCATGGCTGCGCGGCTTGAAGACAACGTATTACCTGCGCTCCAACGGCGCCACGAATGCCGAGAAATCGACAGGCCGCGGCGGCGAACTCAATGCCGTTGCCAACGGCACGCATGCTCCCGCCGCCGCCGCTGCCGAACCCGCACTGCCAGAGGCGGAAGTAATGGGCGTGGCTTGCACCATGCGCCCCGGCGACGAAGGCTTCGAAGAATGCGAAGCCTGCCAATAACCTGACACGGACATCTATCATGCTGAACTGGGAAGACGCCCCAACCACCTCGCCTTCAAACGCAGACAACCATACCGGAACTGCCGCGGCACGTGCACAAGACAACCGTCTCGACAACAATGCTATCGCAAGCGCCCCCGCTGCATCGCCGGCTCCTGCCGCCGATACCAGCGCCCGGGTCCGTGCTTCCGACAAGCGCATCATCAATGGCGAGACCGACGTCAATCAGCTCGTTCCATTCAAGTACAAATGGGCCTGGGAAAAATACTTGGCAACCTGCGCGAACCACTGGATGCCGCAGGAAATAAACATGTCGCGCGACATAGCGCTGTGGAAGAATCCGAATGGGCTTACCGATGATGAACGACGCATCGTCATACGCAACCTCGGCTTCTTCACAACGGCCGACTCGCTTGCCGCCAACAACATTGTGCTGGGCACGTATCGCCACATCACGGCGCCCGAGTGCCGGCAATTCCTGTTGCGCCAGGCATTCGAAGAAGCCATCCATACGCATGCCTACCAATACATCGTCGAAAGCCTTGATCTGGACGAAGGCGAGATATTCAATGCCTACAACGAAGTGCCGTCGATACGCGCCAAAGATGAATTCCTGATTCCCTTCATCAATGCAATCGCCGATCCGAATTTCAAGACCGGCACGCCGGAAGCCGATCAGACGCTGCTCAAATCGCTCATCGTATTTGCATGTTTGATGGAAGGTTTGTTCTTTTATGTTGGATTCACGCAAATTCTTGCGCTGGGTCGCCAAAACAAAATGACGGGCGCCGCCGAGCAATACATGTACATCCTTCGCGATGAATCCATGCACTGCAATTTTGGCATCGATCTCATCAACACGATCAAGCTCGAGAACCCGCACTTGTGGACAGCGGCGTTTCGCGAAGAGCTGCGCGATCTGTTCCGTCAGGCTGTAGACCTTGAATATGCTTACGCTGAAGACACAATGCCTCGCGGCGTCCTCGGTTTGAATGCATCGATGTTCAAGGCATATTTGCGCTTCATCGCCAATCGCCGTTGCCAGCAAATCGGCCTCGAAGCACTGTTTGCGCAAGAAGAAAATCCATTCCCATGGATGGCCGAAATGATCGACCTCAAAAAGGAACGCAACTTTTTCGAGACACGCGTGATCGAATATCAGACCGGTGGCGCATTAAGCTGGGAATAATGCTTGGAATAGAGTAAGAGCTTACGTTAGACTCTAAGCGTGCAAAGTACTAAGTGCTTTGCACGCTTGCGCCATTTGAGATGGGTCGCACCCAAGGTGGGGGCCATATCAAATGGGTGGACGTTCTCTTCGACTCAATCTCAAGGAGCATTACTATGGCAACAGCCAAAAAGGCCGCAGCAACCACGGCCACCAAAAAAGCTGCACCCGCCAAGAACGCAGCACCGACCAAGAAAACTGATGTGAATAAAGCAGCCGCCGCTAAAAAGGCAACGGCCGCCAAGAAGTCCACCCCTATCGCAAACAAGACTGCCACCAAAGCCGCACCCGCAAAGAAAGCAGCAAGCAAGAACGTAGCAAAAAAAGCGGCGCCAGCCAAACAGGCAACGCCCGCAAAAAAATCGGCACCCGCCACAAAGTCAGCACCCGCCAAGAAAACGGCTGCCAAGAAAGCCACTCCAGTCAAGACGGCTGCTGCCAAAAAAGCAGTAAGCAAAACGGCTCCCGCAGCCAAAAAAGCAGCGCCTGCAAAGAAAACGGCGCCGGCCAAAAAAGCAGCGCCTGCTAAAAAGGTTGCTGCTAAAAAAGTTGCTGCCAAGAAAGCGGCGCCAGCCAAAGCGGCAAGCGTGAAGCAAGCAGCAGCCAAGAAAGCAGCTCCGGCCAAAAAGGCCGCTGCCAAGAAAGCGGCACCTGCCAAGTCGGCTCCAAGCAAAGCCGTTCCAAAGAATGCAGCGCCTGCTAAAAAAGCAGCTACCAAGGCAGCCGCAAAAAAGACTGCGCCCGCCAAAACGGCAGCAGCCACCAAAGTACCGGCCAAGTCCGCAATAAAGAAAGCGGTTACCCAAAAGGCAGCACCGGCTAAAACAACTGCCGCCAAAAAAACCGCAAGCAATAAAGAATCTGCTACGGCAAACGAGGCTGAATCCGTCAAGGCGGCGCCAGCCAAACAGGCGGAAAAATCCGCCGCAAAGCAGCCTGCGGCGAAGAAGCCAAACGCCAAATCTGCCGCCAAGGCAACCAAAGCGGCGACAGCGGCTCCTGCCAGCAAAAAGACTGTCAACCCGGCGGCCTCGTGGCCGTTCCCGACAGGTGGCCGCCCATAATATAGCGACCACATTGCCGCGCATTCGCGCTGTGTTTGCCCAAGCCCTGCGGGGCGGCAGCAAACTCGAGTGGCGCCAAGTAAAACTGCCCGGCAATGCCGGGCAGTTTTACTTGGCGCCACTGCTTTCAAGCCATGTGCTCTCGTGCGACAATGGCGCTTCTGACATCCCCTGTGGCCTAACCATGTTCAGCGAAGTCCTGCACTTTTTAATCAATATAATTTTTTCTTTGTTCGGCATCGCACTCATCGTCCGAGCCTGGATTTACGCAATACGGCTGCATCCATTCAATCCTTATTCGCAGGCAGTGTTGCGTACTACCGATTGGCTGGTCAACCCCATACGTTCTATCGTAGGTCCCGGCAAGCGCATAGACTGGCCCAGCCTGATCGCGTGCTGGCTTACGGCGCTGGTTTTCCTGCTGCTGACCGTGCTGACGCTCAGCGGCCAACTGCCTCCGTTGGAAAGCGTAATTCCGATTCTGTTGACGGCCTTGCTGACGATGCTGAAGTGGACGTTCAACCTGATTTTGTGGATCACCTTGATACAGGCAATCTTGTCATGGGTAAATCCACTTGCGCCGGTGATGCCTGTATTGCAAACCTTGACTGCGCCCCTGCTTGATCCCATACGGCGCATTCTGCCAAACCTTGGAGGCCTGGATCTATCGCCGTTGGTACTGCTGGTGCTGGCCCAGGTTGCAATGATGGTCTTGCAGCGCTTCACGTTTTCATTGTTCGGCGTCTGAACAGCAATATTGCCGGATCAGCGTCCAGAGCGAGCGTCGATCCGGCAAATGTTTTGCCTACAAAGGTGCGACACGCGTCGGGCCGTTGCCGCTGATCAGGCGAACACGCTGGCCCACCCCGATCTTTACGTCGTCCGCCTGTGCAATAACGCGCGTTTCACCGTTATCGAGACGCACTGTGATTTCGAGTCCGCGGGTTTTTCCAACCTGGTTCTCGACGGCATTCCCGGCCACCGCACCCAGAATGCCGCCGCCTATCGTTGCCAATATATTGCCGGTGCCGCCGCCCACGGTACTGCCCGCGACGCCGCCAAGGGCACCGCCCGCCAGCACGCCGGCGCCGCTGGACCGGTCTTTCTGGATAGTGACATTGCGCACCGACTCTACCGTGCCCAAACGCACGATTTGTTCGCGTTGGGCCTGACCATAGTTATAAACGGAGCTGGACGCGGTATCGTTGGCGCACCCTGCCAATACCGCCATCGAGCCCGCAATCAAGGCTATGCCAAGAGTCCGGCTGCGGCGTACACCCGCATGTTTAAGATTCGTTGTAATCATGAAATACTCCTAGTAGATCGGTCCGCCCGGCAAGTCATCGCTAGATACGGCATGCCGGTCAACCTAATAAGTTCAAGCCATAATGCTGACTAAGGGCTGAACTCAGGTCGGCGCGTGAGGGCCGATGGTTTTGTGGACCCTTCGATGCAATTTTAAAGCTGCCCATGACGTTCGCCAAGCAGCATGCATCGAACAGGTCCCAGTTCTGGGTAAGGCCGTATAGCAATCCCGCCCTGTGCGCATCGCCACAGCCGGTCGGATCGACCACATCCTTGACCGCAACCGGCGCGATTTTCGTTTCCGTGCCGCCTGCATACAGCATTGCGCCATCGCCGCCATGAGTCACGACGACCGCCTGCAGGGTCTGAGCGATTTCGGGCATGCTGCGACCCGTTCGCTGGGCCACGATGCTGGCTTCGTAGTCATTGGCGGTAAGGATGCTTGCAAGCTTCAGCATCTCGTTGATGTCATCGCCTGAAAACAGCGGCATTGCCTGGCCCAGATCGAAAACAAAAGGAATGCCCTGCGCATGCAATCGTTGCGCGTGAGCGAACATGCCGTCCTTGGAATCCGGAGACACGATACCCCACGCTGCCTCATGCCCCGTCAGATCATTTTCAGCGGAAAGCATCATGGCGCCGGGATGAAATGAAGCGATCTGGTTGTTGTCCAGGTCGGTGGTAATGAAACACTGGGGCGTGTACATATCCGGCAGTACCCGGATGAGGCTAGTGTCGATACCCAGCTGCTGCATGTAGACCAGGTAGTCGGATGCATCGGCGCCCACCGTACCCACCGGCACGGGATGTCCGCCGAGAAGGCGCAGGTTGTACGCGATATTGCCGGCGCACCCTCCGTATTCCTTGCGCATGCTGGGCACGAAAAATGACACGCTGAGTTTCTGGATATTATCGATGAGGATGTGGTCCTTGAAGTGCCCGTCGAACACGGCAATAGTGTCGAAGGCCACCGACCCGCAAATCAAAACTTTGTCAGACATTACATCCCTTATGGAAAAAACTTGCCCAGTTGATAACCGTTGACCTTCAGGCCGTTCAAG
>JAKFFK010000004.1:0-6710 GCA_036675285.1 Paucimonas sp.
ACACGACTTCTACTTCGCCCAGCAGGTGAAACAAGCCGGCATGACGCGGATGGGTGTGCGACAGGTGATCGAAGAATTTGGTGGAAAAAGTGTGCAGCACTGCAATGGCGAACAGGGTGGCGCCGACATACTGGATTAGTTGTGAAGAAGGCATAGTGGATTTCCAGTGAAGATCGTCTTATTGTCCTATATTCAGTCTACTGGCCGGACGCCGGACACGGCATCCGATGGGTGGATCGAAACCCGCTGCATTTATGCCGGCGGCAATTCATCCAGCGGCCAGCGCGGCCGCACTTGGAATGCATAATCGCGGGTGGCGGCGGCCGGATTGCGCTCGAGCCGCAGCGCGCCGGCAAACGCAATCATCGCGCCATTATCGGTACAGAATTCCAGTTCCGGATAAAACACCCGGAAGCGCTTCTTGGCAGCCGCGGCATTCAGCGCTGCGCGCAACTGCGCATTGGCGCCGACGCCGCCGGCAATCACCAGGCGTTTCATGCCGGTCTGCTTCAATGCGTCGATGCACTTTGCCACCAGAACATCGACGATCGCATCGACAAAGGCGCGTGCGATATTGGCCTTGTCCTGGTCGCAGACATTGGCCGGATGTTTTTTCACCAGCGTCAGCACCGCCGTCTTCAAGCCGGAAAAGCTAAAATCCAGGTTTTTTGAATGCAGCATCGGACGCGGCAGCTTGTAGACGGCAGGGTCGCCGAATTCTGCCAGCCTGGAAATCGCCGGTCCGCCAGGATAGCCCAGCCCCAGCAGCTTGGCCGATTTGTCGAACGCTTCACCGGCTGCGTCATCCATGGTTTCGCCGAGCAGCGTGTACTGGCCGACGCCGTCGACGCGCATCAGCTGGGTATGGCCGCCGGATACCAGCAATGCAACGAATGGAAATTCCGGGCGCTCGCGCGCCAGCAGGGGCGACAGCAAATGGCCTTCGAGATGATGGATGCCGAGAATCGGCTTGTCCAGCGCCAGCGCCAAGCCGCAGGCAACCGAGGCGCCGACCAGCAGCGCGCCGGCCAGGCCGGGTCCCTGGGTATAGGCAATCGCATCGATCGCTTCCGGCGCTGTCTTGCTTTGTTCCAGCACTTGCTGCAGCAGTGGAATCGCGCGCCGGATATGGTCGCGTGACGCCAGTTCCGGCACGACGCCGCCATAGGCTTCATGCATCGCGACTTGCGAATGCAGTGCATGGCCGAGCAAACCGTGTTGCGTGTCATACAACGCAATACCGGTTTCATCGCAGGAGGATTCGATACCGAGAACAAGCATGAGAAGAGGAGGTGTTTGGTGCGATTCTTGCGTTGGATTGTAGCTTATTCTGCCGGTGCCGGGTTTCTCTGGATATGCGATGCTTAACATAATAATGCCAAAATGACGCGACCGCCGGCAGATGGCCTGGCATGCGCGGCAAGTTTAAGGCGTCACGCATGAAAATGGCGATCCCGTCCTGCAACGGCAGAACCAGACTGCTAGTGCACCACCAGCAGATACAGCAGCAAAAAATTGGCGACAATCGAGATGGCAGCAATCGCGCGCCATCTGGACAAAGGGTCGCGCTCGATCAGCGGCGTTTTGCCGGGCGCTGCCAGCGGGCGGCTGGCGCCGCGTTCCAGCGCCAATAGCAGTTCTTCCGCGGTTTCAAAGCGCTGCGCCGGATCGCGGGCAACGGCTTTCAGCAAGGCGTTTTCCAGCCAGATCGGGATATCCGGTCGAAAGCGCGAGGGCGGCACCGGTTCGCCGAAACGCGGCCGCTGGAACGGTTCAATTTCGCCATACGGATAACGGCGGGTCAACATCAGGTACAGCGTGATGCCGGCTGCATATACGTCAGTCTGGCGTGAAGGCGGCGCATCGTCGAATTGCTCAGGCGCCAAAAAAGATGGCGTGCCGGCACGCGGCGATCTGACAGCATCCCCGGTTTCCAGCCCTGACTGGGCAACACCGAAATCCAGCACCCGCAATTCGCCGTCGGTGCCCAGATGAATATTGGCCGGCTTGATATCCCGATGCAGGATGCTGCGCCGATGCAATGCGCCGACCGCCCGTGCCAGGCGCGCGCCATCGACAATCACTTCCGGCGCAGTGAAATGCCGGCCGGCGTCAAGGTGCTGTTGCACTGTGGCGCCGTCATGCCAGGTAGTCAGGAAATACAGGCAGCTTTTTTGTTCGGGTGTGACGACTTGAGGAAAAAAGCGCGCAACAGCGCGTTTGGCCAGCCATTCTTCATGCGCAAAGGCCGAGCGTTCTTCGTCATCGTCGGCATGGTCAGGATGCAGTGTTTTCAACACCAGCCTGTGCTGCGTCCTGGGATCAATGACACGGTAGACCAAGGTTGTTTGCGATGCATGCAGCACCGCATCCACCCGGTAGCCATCAATGCTTTGTCCGACCTTGAGTTTCGGAGGCAGCGGCAATTGCCTGGATACCGACACCGCATCGCGCAGGTTTTCCTGTGGCAGTGCATCAATGCGCAACACTAGCGCGCTGGCATTGTCGCTGGCGCCGGCTTTCAGCGCTGCAGCCACCAGTTCTGCAGCGGCATCCTCGGCAGTGCAGGTTCCATCGGCCAGTGCCGACAATATTGCAGCGATATCGTATTCCGTCAGCACTGCCCATATGCCATCGGTTGCCAGCAGCATCACATCGCGTTCATGCAATTCGCCCATGCCATGATCGATCGCCAGCCGGGAATCCAGACCGATGGCGCGCGTCAGCACATGGTGCATTTCGGGCCGATCCCAAACATGGTCGGCAGTCAGCCGTGTCAATGTGCGCTCGCGCAGCAAATACAGGCGGGTGTCGCCGACATGGGCAAAGTAATAAAAGCTGCCGCGTACCACAACACTGGTCAGGGTAGTGGCCATGCCGGCCAGTTCGGAACGGACCGTGCCTTGTTGTTGGATCCAGCCATTGATTGCCTTGAGGACGCGGTCGAGCGATTGCGTGACCGGCCAGGTGTCGGGCGTTGCATAATAATCGGCCAGTAAGCCGCGCACCGTGTATTCGGAGGCCTGGCGTCCGCCCGCATTGCCGGAGACGCCATCGGCGATGGCCGCGATCAAGCCTTTGGTGGAACGCTCCGGCTCTTCCGGCGTAACCATGCCGACGAAATCCTCATTGTTTGGACGAGTTCCGGCATGGGTGGCGTAGCCTGAGGCGACAATTAAAGGCAATTGGGGGACAGAGTTTAGTAGCCGCCGTAGCGCGGCGAATTACTCTGTCCTCAACACTTCAGACAGAGTCTCGATTCATTCAGATCTATTATATGTGTTAGATCTTCGCAGTCGTCATGGCTGCGCTGCCCCATGTGGTGCGCCAGCGGTTTTTCACAATCGACAAGCCGAGCAGGGCAATCACGGCCAATGATGCAAAGATGGTTAGCCCAACCTGATAGCTGCCGGTCAGCTGCTTGGAATATCCCAGGCTGGAGGCCAGATAAAATCCGCCGATACCCCCGGCCATGCCGACTAAACCGGTCATTACGCCGATTTCCTTCCTGAAGCGCTGCGGCACCAACTGAAACACGGCGCCGTTGCCGGTGCCCAGTGCCAGCATCGCCAGCACGAATACGACTACTGCCATGACGGCCGACGATAAACCCGCGCTGGCAATGAACAGGAATGCTGCCGCCAGCATGTACATGATCGACAAGGTCTTGATGCCGCCGATGCGGTCAGCGATGTGTCCGCCCATTGGACGCACCAGGGAGCCTGCAAACACGCAGGCTGCGGTGAAATAGCCAGCCATGACCGGTGACAAGCCATACTGACCGTTGAAGTAAATCGCCAGCGACGATGCCAGGCCGGAAAATCCGCCGAAGGTGACGCCATAGAAGAACATGAACCACCAGGCATCCCGGTCTTTCAGTACTTGCAGATACTCGGCCAGGGATTTCGGTGGCGGGGCGGATGGCGCATCCTTGGCAAACACCATATAAACGATCAAGGCGATGATCAGCGGGATCAGGCACCAGCCGAATACATTTTGCCAGCCGAACGCCAATGCCAGACCCGGCGCAAACAGGGCAGCGAAAGCGGTGCCGGAATTGCCCGCGCCGGCGATGCCCAGCGCCGTGCCCTGGTGTTCCGGCGGATACCAGCGCGATGCCAGAGGCAGTGCTACCGCAAATGCGGCGCCGGCCACGCCCAGCAGGATGCCGAGTGTCAGCACGCTGGAATAGCTAGCCAGGTTTCCCAGCCATGCCCACAGCATGCCGGCAATCACGATCACCTGGCCGATGGCACCCGCTTTTTTCGGCTGAAGATGATCAACCAGCACGCCCATGACAATACGCAGCAGTGCGCCGGCCAGCAAAGGTGTTGCGACAATCATGCCTTTTTGTGAAGCAGTCAAGCCCAGGTCTTTGGAAATCTGTATGCCGAGCGGACCGAGAATCACCCAGACCATGAAACTCAAGTCAAAATAAAAGAATGCAGCAAGCAGCGTAGGCGTGTGGCCCGCTTTCCAGAAGGATGATTTTTGCATAAGTCGTTAGCGGTCTAAAAGAGTGAGTGCGTTGCACTATGCAAGTGCTATGCCATCTTGCAAGTGTAGGCATGAGCGGAAATGCGCTGAAAAATGGATCGCATGCAGTGCAATGCAGTGCATGCACCAAATGAATCATGAAAACTCACCATGACAGGGCATGCCTGGATTTTTATTGGCACTTCCACTGTACTGGAGAGGATCCCGACAATGCATCGCCCTGCGCCAGTTGCTTGCGGAGCTCAGCTGTGACTGGCATTCCTTTTGCTTATAGAGGGTATGAGGCAATTGGGAGGAAGTGTGATGAAGAAGCTGAAGCTGGTAATGGTAGGTAATGGCATGGCCGGTGTGCGCACGCTGGAAGAGCTGATCAAGCTTGCGCCGGATGTGTATGACATCACGGTATTCGGCGCCGAGCCTTATGCCAATTACAACCGCATCCTGTTGTCACCGGTGCTGGCAGGCGAGCAGACCATCCAGGACATCATGTTGAACGATGTCGACTGGTATGCAGAAAACAATATTACGCTGCATCTTGGCAAAAAAATTACGAAGATCGACCGCGTCAAGCGACAGGTGATTGCCGAAGACGGTACGGTTGCCGAGTATGACCGGCTGTTGCTGGCAACCGGATCGAACCCTTTCATCTTGCCGTTACCAGGCAATAATCTGGAAGGCGTGATTTCGTATCGCGACATCCACGACACCAATGCCATGATCGACGCGGCGGAAAAACACACGCACGCGATCGTCATCGGCGGCGGCCTGCTGGGCCTGGAAGCGGCGAATGGCTTGAAGCTGCGCGGCATGGACGTTTCAGTGGTTCATATTTCCGGCACCCTGATGGAGCGCCAGCTCGATTCGGTTGCCGGCAAGATGCTGCAAAAGTCGCTGGAAGCCCGCGGCTTGCACTTCCTGCTTGAAAAGAACACCAAGGAAATCATTGGCGACAAGGATGATGGTCAAGGCGGCCGCGTCAAGGCGGTGCGTTTTGCCGATGGCCTGGAAGTGCCGGCGCAGTTGGTGGTGATGGCGGTCGGCATACGTCCGAATACCACGTTGGCCGAATCGGCAGGACTGTATTGCAACCGCGGCATCGTCGTCAACGATACCATGCAGACCTATGATCCGCGCATTTACGCGGTCGGCGAATGCGTGAACCATCGCGGCACTGCCTACGGCCTGGTGGCGCCCTTGTTCGAGATGGCCAAGGTGTGCGCCAACCACCTGGCCAACTTCGGCATTGGCCGTTATCAGGGCTCGGTCACCTCGACCAAACTGAAGGTGACCGGCATCGACCTGTTCTCGGCCGGCGACTTCACCGGCGGCGAAGGCACCGAAGAAATCATCCTGTCCGACCCGATCGGCGGCGTCTACAAGAAACTGGTATTGAAAGACGACAAGCTGGTCGGCGCCTGTCTGTACGGCGACACGGTCGATGGCAGCTGGTATTTCAAGATGCTGCGCGAAGGCAAGGACGTCGGCGAAATCCGCGACACCCTGATGTTTGGCGAATCGAACACCGGCCGTCCGGGCGACGTCGGCCACGAAGGCTACACCAAGGCCGCCGCCATGCCGGACGAGGCTGAGGTATGCGGCTGCAACGGTGTGTGCAAGGGCGCCATCGTCAAGGCGATCAAGGAAAAAGGTTTGTTTACGCTGGAGGATGTGCGCAAGCACACCAAGGCGTCCGCTTCCTGCGGCTCTTGCACCGGGCTGGTGGAACAGATCATCATGTTTACTGCCGGCGGCGATTATTCGACTTCCGCCAAGGCCAAGCCGATGTGCGGCTGCACCGACCATACCCACCAGGAAGCGCGCGATGTCATCAAGGCCAACAAGCTGCTGACGATTCCGGATGTGATGCATTTCATGGCATGGCGCACGCCCAACGGCTGCTCTTCCTGCCGTCCGGCGCTGAATTATTATTTGATCTCGACCTGGCCGCATGAAGCCAAAGACGATCCGCAATCACGCTACATCAACGAGCGTTCGCATGCCAATATCCAGAAGGACGGCACCTACTCGGTAATCCCGCGCATGTGGGGCGGTGAAACCAATGCGTCCGAGCTGCGCCGCATTGCCGACGTGGTCGACAAGTTCAAGATTCCGACCGTCAAAGTCACCGGCGGCCAGCGCATCGATTTGCTCGGCGTGAAAAAGGAAGACTTGCGCGAAGTCTGGCATGACCTCGGCATGCCATCCGGCCTGGC